>NC_009253.1:300675-601350 GCF_000016165.1 Desulforamulus reducens MI-1
AGCAAGGGTACGTGTGCTTATCGAAACCGGGGATGGCAAAAAAACCTGGGGCACCGTCGGTGTTTCCACCAACATTATTGAAGCCAGTTGGCAGGCCCTGGCAGATAGTATGGCCTATGGTCTGTTGAAGAAGTAAAATAGTAGCACTGTAAAAGATCCGGCACTGGCCGGGTCTTTTTTAGCATATCGGAAAGTATAAAACTTTCCGATATGCATAGGGGCAAACTAAGGCTTACGCCTCGCCTAAAGGCTTCGTGCCCTATAGGGTATGGCATAAGCCAAGTTTTTTTACTTAACCGGTTCCAACTCAACCTTAATATTAAATGTACGATGCCAAGGCAGCGATGCCTCCAGCACTTTTACCTTAAAAGCATGATTATCGGCAAAGGTCTGTAAACGCTTATTAATTTCTTTCTTTACCTTACCTTCCAATGGACCCAAATTGTTTCGGTCATAACCCAAGGGGAAAAGTAGTTCTCTTTCAATGGCCTGACGAATGTTTGCTTGATAGCCCCAGTCGTCTAAGTATCTAGTAATAAGGAACTTTTTTTGAAACGGAATATCCATATAATCAGCCAGCATACCTTGACCCAATGCATAGCCAATACTGTTACCACAGGTATTCCATCCCGAATAAGCGGTTAGATGGGGTAGTAGTTTTTCTTTTTCCAGTAGGGCCATTAGAGTATTATCGGCCCCGGGAAAGGTAATAAATTGGCTTTGGGGCATACCCTTAAAGACCTCTTGCAGTTTACGGAAATCCTTGTGACTGGCACTATATACCGCACAATCATCCCGGGTAAGGACCATGTAGTCAATAACATTCTTTTGATTGAGGTTGATTAATTGGCGGGTAACATTAAGGTTCCTAGCCCTACGGTTGAACCAATCACTACGGATAGTTTGAGGAATGCTTTCCTGCAGTTGAGTAATTCTCTTATTTTCCTCAATGGTCAATGTCCCCATATCAGCCCGGTCTAATAAAGCGCTATACTGAAATAGCTTACTGCCGTAGGTAGTGTAGTAATCTGGTTCTTCGGTATTACCACCTTCCCTGGGTGAACGCATAATGGTTGTAAAAATATAAACCTTTACTTTAGGATTGATCTTCTTGATTCGGGAGAAGTTTGCAACCCGGTTGGTCAGGGTCTGTATATCAAGGGAGTGTATACGGGAAGGAATAAGCCCTCCATAAACCATGTTATCGCTGGAAAGCACCAGGTAGTCTACCTGGGGACTGTTTTCAAATACCCACTGCCAAAGCTTTTCGGTATTTGCGGGTATTTTTTTATTGGGAAGTAATTCCTTGGGCGGGGTAATGACCTCTACCCCGGTGCCACCAATGGTCTCGGTCACATAATCTAAACTGACAGGCCTTTCATCCAAGGGTACAAACAACACTTTGCCGGCGACTTTTCCCTTAAAGAAGTCAATTTTATCTGAATTACCATTGGCCTTTGCCTGGGAAAAGTCCACAAGGAGCAATAGAGATAAACAAAACAAAATAATTTTTTTCATGGTTAATACCTCCCAGGTGGAAATTTTAATATCATCAGTAAAAATATTCCTATATAGATAGACAACAATTTATAAAAAACGTTTGTACTAATGGATGTGTATATTAAAAAATGTTAACCATGGATTTAGTTCTAAAAAGGAATTAGAAATGGACACTTAAACTACCATATAATAGTGCAAAATATTTGTAGGAATTTGTCTTTTATTTATCACTAGCGTTGCATAAAAACTAATGTATAAATCAAAAGTAAATAAATGGAAAATTGCATTGTATTATTTTGTAATAAATTGGTTGTATACACCAATTACCTTATTTCTCTTTGTGCTAAAGGAACAACCACTTAAGAGGTAGTCCTTTATCCACATTTTTCAGATCATGTAATTCCTAAGCTATTATCGGGTCGTAAGTTAGATCATCCAGGTGTTCTGCCTCACCTTGTAGTACCTGTACTAACGTAATGTTGTAGACTTTTTCATGGTCTATACACCGTCGTCCTCTTGAACTTTGGCCTGACTTGTGGTGGAGCTTTCGTACAAACTTGGTGAAGTCTACATAAAGGCATGTATGAAGCAACATTTGAATTTTTAGTAATGGGCCTTCGTAACCTGTTTTCTTTTTAAGCAACATCATTAAACAGTAGGTAATCAGTGCTATCATCAATTGGTTTTCCACAGCCTGCTGGCTTAAACCATAGAAATGTTTTACACAGAAATGTTGTTTGATCCACTTAAAGAATAATTCTATCTGCCAGCGGTAGCGGTATATGTCGCTTATTTCCTCGGCACTTAACTCAAAGTCGTTGGTAATGATAATTACAGGCTTACCCTCGGTATCTTCTGTTTCTATTAGTCTCAAGGGGTTCTGCATTTTGGTTGTACCGTCTTTGCCTAGGATTACTTTATGGTCTTTCTTGATTAAGCTATCTTGGTTTGTTGGAAATTTTTCTAGTGTTTCAACTATTGCGTTACTCTTTAAACGGCTAACGAATCTGGTACCATTATTAGAATAATTGTCAAACCTCTTGTAATCCAAGTAGCCACGATCAAAGACGTTTAGGGCATCTTTTTCTACAACCAAGGCATCCATTTGTGTTTTGTCAGCAGACTTAGCTGGTTTAATTATGGCTTTGTCTGGTAGAACCCCTTGCTCAAGCAGCTGGATACGGAGGTGTAATTTAACTCCACTTTTGGTTTTTCTGAACTCTGCCCAGCGGTATCGGGATAGACAAAGGCTTATTGTTGAAGAGTCTATCAGATAAATGCGACCTAATTCTTGTCTTATTGATTTAAAACCTATTTCAGTACCAAACTGATGGACTATATCAGAAAACAGAGACTGAGTTAATTCAGGAGATAAATCTCTCAATTTACGGGATAACTGTGAAGCACTAATTGAATCTAAACCTACTGCCGAGCTGAAATTATCATCATTTAAGCTGTTACTAATATGGCGGAGACCTTTAAGTTGCTCTAACTGTGCATAGGAAATCATTTGAATTAGTTTGATAACGGTTAATTTTTTAGCGTAAGCATCGACTTCTGATTCTTTGACATTGCTTAAAAATTTTTCGTTATAAATTGTTTGAAATAGTTGATTATATGTGGATTTATTGGTATTCTTGTCCATGCGTGGTCTCCTTATTTTTGGGATTATGGACAGGACTACCTGTTATATCTCAATTATAAGGAGATTTTTTATTTATTCGTAGACAAAATATCCCAAAATACTTGACAAAACAAAAATTTTTTTATGCAACACTAGTGTTTATTTATAGAAATTAGATAGAAATGAAGAATCTACAGGGTGGTGAGCAAGCTGAACCCACAGGTTTGGGAAAGGTTGTATCAATTTTTACAGGCAGCAGTACCTTTACAGAATGGCCCAGGACCAAGAAAGGGTCCTATGCAAGTGAAATAATTCATTAGTGTTACCAGAAGGTTAATGTAAATTAGTAGCGAAAATGATCAAGTATAAATTATATGGTGGATTAGTCCGCTGAATTTAGAAATACTAAAAAATATACAGATATAGGGGGAGTGCCGGTTGCTACCACAACTAAAGGCGCTAAACCTTGAAATTATAAATCTAACCAGCATCGTGGATATTCTTTTGGTGACCTATGTGTTTTATCGCTTTATGCGAGTTATTCAAGGCACCCGGGCCGTGCAACTGATTAAAGGTTTGGTGATTCTACTGGTGGGAACCACCGTCACAAGCTGGTTTCATTTATACACCCTGAATTGGCTGCTTCAACAAGTTATGACAGGACTGGTGGTGGCCTTGCCCATTGTGTTTCAACCAGAGCTCAGGCGGGCCCTGGAAAGCTTGGGACGAGGAAAGTTTTTTGCCAGATCCATGAGCACCTTGAGGGAAGCAGACAGAAGCCGTATGATTAATGAAGTGGTGCGGTCCATTACAGTGTTAGCCAAAAATAAAATGGGTGCGCTTATTATCATTGAAAGAGTTACGGGACTGGAAGAATACATTGACACAGGGGTCAAGGTTGATGGCATGGTATCAGGCGAATTTCTTGTTAATATTTTTATACCCAATACACCTCTCCATGACGGGGCCGTTGTTATCCGGGGAGACCGGGTGGCAGCAGCTGCCTGCTTCCTGCCCCTCTCTGAAAACCCTGACCTTAGTAAAGAGTTAGGTACCCGCCACCGGGCTGGCATTGGTATTTCAGAGGTCTCCGATGCCCTGGCGGTGATTGTATCGGAGGAGACCGGAAACATCTCCTTGGCCGCTGATGGAGTTTTAGACAGAATGCTGGATGAACCTACCCTTAAGCAGAAGTTAACGGATGCCTTGGAGCCCAAAATAAGTAACTCATTGAGCGGGGTATTAAGGAGGAACGAAGAATGATTCGCCTGAAATGGAGCAACAATACCATGTTGTTGTTGTCTTTATTGCTGGCCATTATTCTCTGGCTGTATGTAAACATTGTGCATAACCCTGGCAAAGAACAGGAATTCCGAGTTGCTCTGGATACCAGGGGAAAAGTGGCTCAGGGGCTTACTATCAGTAGCAGTTTACCCCAGGAAGTTACTGTTCGAGTTCAGGGTAGAAACATCATTCAGCTATCCGGGGTAAAGGCCCAAGACTTTCAAGCCACCGTAGATTTAAATAACCTTCAAGAGGGGGTAAATAACCGTATTATCCAAGTCACTGCTCCCAGTGGTTTACAGGTGGTGCAAGTTAACCCGGCCCGGGTGGAAATTACAGCAGATAGAGTGATTCAAAGGCAATTACCTGTAAAGGTTGTAATAAAAGGACAGCCCCAATACGGTTATACAACTTTAGAGCCGGTTATTGAGCCTGCTGATGTGCTGGTACGTGGTCCGGCCAGACTGCTAAAAAACCTAACTAGTATCGCACTCAACGTTGATGTCAGCGGTGCTACCCAGAATATAGAACAGGTGAAAAGTGTAGCACTGCCCGCAGGCCTTGAGTCAACTCCTGAAAGAGTGAAGCTACTGCTGCCCATCACCCGTTCTGTACCCTATCGCATGGTGCCGGTCTTACCACGTTATTCGGGTAACCCCGAGGATAACTACCAATTGGTGCGGATAACGGTCGAACCATCCAGTGTGAAGGTCTATGCCCCGGAAGAAATTCTTAACAATCTGGCAGGCATTCATACCGAAACTATTCAACTGGAAGGTCTAGACAAGGATGATATAAGAGAAGCCAAGATACTGTTGCCACCGGGGGTGGTAGATATCATGCCCGGGAAGGTTGAAGTGGCCATTCAAATAAAACAGAAACAACCAACAACAGAGCCGTCACCACCCAAGGAGACACTGCCCCAGGGTAAACCGGATACCTCCGGTGAGATCAAACAGCCAGATACAGTACCGGAGTAGCGTAAAGACGCTGTTAGTTATTTCCGGCCATGATTAAAGGACCAAGGACTAGCCTAGTTCATATTATTCTTATAAATTGACATGAAAAATGAATGAACGTATAATAGCTTTGATTTGCTAATGATAGAAAATATAAACTTCCTCAAATGATAAGGGGGAAAAGAGTGTATAATGGCTAAACTATTCGGTACCGATGGGGTACGTGGGGTTGCCAACACAGAACTTACAGCTGAGCTTGCCTTTCGATTGGGGCGGGCCGGGGCCCATGTACTGACCCGACAAGGACATTCTAAAAAAATTATCATAGGACGGGATACTAGGATCTCCGGCGACATGCTGGAGGCAGCCCTGGTGGCCGGGATTTGTTCAGTGGGCGTTGATGTATATAAAATTGGTGTTTTACCTACTCCCGGCATTGCCTATTTAACAAGGAAATTAGGGGCGGGTGCCGGGGTAGTTATCTCTGCATCCCATAATCCAGTACAAGACAACGGCATCAAGTTCTTTGGACCCAGTGGCTACAAGCTGCCCGATGAACTGGAAAGTCAAATTGAAAAGCTGGCCCTGGATGATCAAGCAGAACTGCCCCGGCCCACCGGCGGCGAGCTTGGCAGGCTGTACTATGTGGAAGATGCTGTGGATCAATATGTTGACTTTGCTAAAGCGACTATTTCCACTGATCTCAAGGGTTTAAAGATTGTGGTGGACTGTGCCAATGGAGCTGCCTACGCAGTGGCACCGAGAATTTTATCCGAACTGGGAGCAGAGGTGATTCCCATTTTCCACCGTCCCGACGGTGTGAATATCAATGCCCATTGTGGTTCTACCCATCCCGAAACCCTGATGGAAGAGGTTGTTAAACAAGGGGCGGATCTGGGTCTGGCCCATGATGGAGATGCGGATAGAGTGCTGGCTGTGGATCACCTAGGTAACCTGGTGGATGGGGACCAGATCATGGTCCTGTGTGCCAAACATCTAAAGTCCAAGGGTAAACTCCGTAAGAATACCACGGTGGTTACCGTTATGAGTAACCTGGGTCTATATAAAGCCCTGGAAAGAAGCGGCATTGAAGTGGTGGAAACCAAAGTAGGGGACCGCTATGTGCTGGAAAAATTATTAGAAACTGGTGCCCGCTTTGGTGGGGAACAGTCCGGCCACATTATTTTTCTGCAACACAATACCACCGGAGATGGTATAATTACAGCATTGCAGCTATTGGCTGTGGTTAAAGAAACTGGTATGTCCCTAGCCCAACTGGCGGGTCAAATGGAAAGATACCCTCAGATTCTAAAAAATGTGCAAGTAAAAGATAAGAACTACGTTATGAACAGTCCCATTATCTCAGAAGCCATCCGTCGTTTTGAGCGGGATTTGGCCGGTCAAGGACGTATCCTAGTCCGACCCTCGGGCACGGAACCCTTGGTACGGATTATGGTGGAAGGCAAGGATATGGCTGAACTGCAGAGTATTGTAGACAAAATGGCTGAAATTGTGGGCAACATTTAATGTTGCCCACATAATATAAATATACCCTAATGATTAAAGGAGGTGATGCTAGTTGCAGAAACAAGACAACTAAATAACTGAAGCGCCAGAACCTTTTACAAAGTAAGGGTTGACGAGGAGAGGGAGTATCGATGTTTCGGCGGATGCCCTCCGGCCCAGTTGCGGCCGTAAAAGCAGAACAAAGCTGGAAGGTAACTTTCGGTACAAAAACTGCGGGTGACTAAAAGGCGACATTTGTCAATGTTTTACGCCCTGGTATTTTATTGCCATTATCGGGGTAAAATCACACAAAAAGCATGACGCCGTGACCGGATGGTCGCGGCATGACTATTTTAAGGAGGTCGACATTATGTGTGGTGTAGTCGGCTATGTAGGAAACAAACCTGCAACACCTATTATTGTGGATGGTTTAAAGAAACTTGAATATAGAGGTTACGATTCTTCCGGTGTGGCTGTTCTGGATAAGGACGGCCTAAAGGTCGAGAAAAAAATGGGCCGTTTAGCTGAATTGGAAAAGGCCCTGGCAGGCAGAGAAGTGGAAGCTACCATTGGCATTGGCCATACTCGCTGGGCCACCCACGGTCGCCCCAGCGATGTAAATGCACACCCCCATACCTCCAATGACGGTAAAATTGCGGTGGTTCACAATGGGATTATAGAAAACTACCTGCAATTACGGGAATGGCTATCTTCCCAGGGCCATACCTTTAAATCCGAAACCGATACCGAAGTAATCCCCCATCTGATCGAACATTTCTATAAAGGGGATCTCATTGAAGCTGTACAAAAAACTGTGTCCCATTTGGAAGGTTCCTATGCCATCATGGCTATCTCTGTGGATCAACCCGGACGTATTGTGGCAGTGCGCCAGGATATGCCTCTGGTTGTTGGTCTGGGTGAAGGTGAAAACCTGCTGGCTTCCGACATCCCGGCCCTGCTAAAGCACACCCGGAAGTGCTATCTGCTCAATGACGGTGACGTGGTTGATTTACGGGCAGAAGAAGTAATTATTCAGGATGTTACGGGTAAAGTTGTGCAAAAGGATATCTTCGAAGTGACCTGGGATGCCGAAGAGGCCGAAAAGGGCGGCTATGAGCATTTCATGCTGAAAGAAATTAACGAGCAGCCCAGAGCCCTGCGGGATACTCTGAAGGGCCGTATCTCCCATGCTGGAGATAAAGTAATCCTGGATGAAATCAAGATGACCCCGGAGGAAGTTCAAAATATCAAACGAGTTATTATCACCGCCTGCGGTACGGCCTACCATGCAGGGCTGGTGGGCAAATACGTAATCGAACAACTGGTACGGGTTCCAGTTGAAGTGGATATTGCTTCGGAATTCCGCTACCGTGATCCCCTAGTGGATAAAGACACCTTGGTTGTGGTAGTAAGTCAATCCGGGGAAACTGCCGATACCCTGGCAGCCCTCCGGGAAGCCCGCCGCCGGGGGGCCAGAGTGGTGGCCATTACCAACGTCATTGCCAGCTCCGTTGCCCGGGAAGCAGACGATATTATCTACACTTGGGCCGGCCCTGAAATTTCCGTGGCCTCCACCAAGGCCTATACCACCCAGTTGGTAGCCATGTACCTCTTGGCCCTATACCTGGCCCAGGAGCGTAATACTCTGGCAGCCGGCAATATTAAAGAAATTCTGGATGACCTAAAAAGTATTTACGCCAAGGCCCAAGAAGTACTGGATGATATTGAACCCATTAAGGAATTTGCCGAAAAATACCACAAGGCAGAGGATACCTTCTTCATTGGCCGTGGCCTGGACTACGCCGTAGCTTTGGAAGGGTCCCTAAAACTGAAGGAAATCTCCTACATCCATGCCGAAGCCTACGCTGCCGGTGAACTGAAACACGGCACCCTGGCCCTGATTGTGGAGAATATCCCAGTGATTGCTCTGGCCACCCAGCAAAGCCTCTTTGAAAAAATGGTTAGTAACATCAAAGAAGTGAAGGCCAGAGATGCCTCTGTAATTGCCCTGGCCATGGAAGGACATACCGAAGTGGAAAAGGTAGCTGACCAAGTACTGTACATTCCCAAGACCCACCCGGTACTGGCACCCATTATCACCGTAATTCCACTGCAACTGTTGGCCTACTACATGGCTGTATACCGCGGTTGTGACGTTGATAAGCCAAGAAATTTGGCGAAGAGTGTAACTGTGGAGTAGGTGTTAGAGTGGCCCGTCCCCCTTTTGTAAAAATATAAAAATGTTATACAATATATAAACTTAGATACGGAAAGTAAAGTTTAAAAACCCAATAACATCAAGGTCTAATAACCATTTTTTGTTGTAAAAAATTTGACAGAAAAAGAGGGTACACCGCCCCTTCTACGGAATTGTTTAGCGTCCAAACAAAACATTCCAAAAGGATGGTGACCCTCTGAAATGATGGTATCACAATTTATTACCACAAATCAACTTGAAACTTTGACCCGTCAACAACGACGTGATTTGGAACGTAAATATCAGAAGAAATTACATTCTCTTCAACGCCTGACTAGCAAAAGTGATCTTCCGATTAGCTTTGACAATACTTCTGTAACTGCTTATGGAAATTTTGGCATACTAGAGGCGTTTAAGCAAGCCATTGATTTCAAGGGTATGCTTAAAGGGGTTTCCCTTAAGCGACATCATAACTGTAAATACTCTGATACAGGGTTGTTAGATACAATCATTGATGCCCTTTCCTTGGGATTATTACGGTTTTCTCATATGAATGCTCTGCAAACTGACCCTGGATACCAGAAAATTAAAGAAGTAACACAAGTGCCTGACGAAAGCACTTTGCGGAACTTTCTATCTCTTATCTGTGAGCAGGAGGCATTAAACCAATTGCCTCTGGTGAATCAGGAAATGCTGTCCTTAAAGGCCAAATCCGATCAGCCCCGTGAAGTCTGGCTAGATATTAATGACAGTGTCCTCACTGTTTTTGGGAAACAGGAAGGATCAAAAGTCGGTTACAATCCTCGGTACCACGGGAGGCCTTCCTACAAGGTAAAGGTAGCATTTATCTCTGGAACTTGCGAACTAGTCAATGCCGGGTTATATAGTGGGAACGTCGCCAGCAATGGCCAATTTATGGAATTCCTTAAAGAGACATTAGAGATCTTAGCTGCCCAGAATATCCTCGTAAAAGGTATCCGCATAGATAAAGGTTTCTTTGATGAGGATAACTTTGCCTACCTGGAAGAACAGGGCATCGAGTATATTTGTAAGGCTAAACTCACCAGTAATATGAGAAAGGTCATTAAATACCTTGATGACCAGAACCAGTGGCAGTCTTTGAGCAACCATTATGCTGCAGCAGAAATCACCATTCCATTACCTAAATGGTCCAAAGCCCGCAGGTTTGTATTTATCCGTGAAACTCAAGAACCTAAGGCATGCGGCGATCAACTTAACTTTGACCTGAAGACATTCGACTACCAGGTGATAATTACTTCTAGTGACGAGCACAACCCAGAGGAGGTATGGCACGAATACAATAAGCGTTGCAATATCGAAAACAAAATTGATGAACTCAAGGTTGGCTTAGGCTTTGAAAAAATGAGCCAAGCAGAGATGGATCGAAACAAAGCCTTTATGTGGCTCAAAGTATTATCGTATAACCTTCTCAACTGGTTTCGCTTGGCCTTATTGGATGGCAAAGACAGCCGTGCTGAAGTGCCCACTATCCGCCGTAAAATACTGAATGTACCTGGGAACATTGTAGGCAACAACCGTTACCGCCATATAAAGTTAGCCCCTAATCCCTGGCTGCAAAAGGCATTGAAGAATGCTAAGGAAAAATTACAAGAATTCCTTTGCATACAGGCATGGGTTGCCGTAAGTTCAGGTTAAACAAACTCGAGACTAATCGAATTAATCAAATATGATATCACTGATCCAAAAAAGATGGGTCTTATTAACTGCACCCTAAAATCTAGCTTTTTATTGGAGTATACAGCAGTGATAACGCTTTCCGAGTGATTAGGCATTCAGGCAACATAGCAGCTCAAGCGGTATAACCAAAAATTGGTTATTTTGGAGCTTTAACTTGGCTCGGAAAGTTACTTTCCGATTTGAAGATAAAAAAGATATACAACAGATAACAAAGTAATATATTAAATAAAAAAGATATTCGTTTGTATTTGATTTAAATGGCACACTATCTTTGATCAAGATAGTGTGTTTTATTTTTATAAAAATATTTTTGAGTTTTTGTTTATTGAAGGATGTCGGTTTGATTAAAAGTTGAGAATGAATTGAACAAATAACAATAAATTTTTTAATTGTATTTTTATTAGATAAATTTAAAGGATATACAAAAGTTGGATAGAATGTTAGGTAAATTAAAATGGGTTAAATTTCATGATAACGCTGAAAGTACAAACATATATCAAACTAATTATAAAAACCAAATATTCAAATTTAAAATGGAGATATACGATTGTGAGAAAGAATTTATTTGAAAAAATTGATTCAAAACCAATTAGCTACTTAGAAGAAATTACAAGAATAGAATTTTTATTTTCTAAAGATCTAGTGATTGGCAGCCGAGACCTTATAGGTCGGCAACACAGATGTACTATAGAACAATATATTGATGCTTTTCTTTTTAAAAATTGGAAATACAGAAGCACTTATTTATGCATTGATGAAGTTCGACAAGATTTAAAGATTACAGAAAGAGACCTAGCAACCGCACCTACTCAAGAGGACTTACTAGCTTATTTTGAATTTGTAGCAAATATGTTGTTACTTATAAAAAATAGATTTAATTATAGTGTATTTTTTTATTTAAACAGAGACTGTTTAGATATCCTTAGAGAAAATTTAACAGAGGTCTTAGAAAAGATTAACTATAAAATTGTAGAATTAGATTTTGATAAAATCATTATAGTAGCAAGAAATGAAAATGCCGACGCAGTAGCAGAGAACTTTAAAGATATTGGAGATAAGGTTATTGAATATAATAGAACAATCCTACATGGGGATATTGCTGGAAAAAGAGAGATACTACTGGTTTTGGGAGACAAATTTGAGCCCCTGCGAAAAACATTAAAGGGACATGGATTTGGTGATTTAGAAAGTAATATAGGATTTCTTCTTAACAGTATTAATATTAGGCACAATAATAAAGAAGGTACTAATAAAAATAAATTCGTTGTATCCGCCAAACCTGAAGAATTAGAGAAATGGTATGATACAACCTACGAACTTTTATTACTGGCGTTTTTAGCTGTAACATATATTAATAAGAAAACTGAGATAGATAACTTAAAGGCAATAATTGCAAAAAAATAACTCCAACATTTTACAGCTTTTATAGCAAGATGTGGGTGTTATGGTGATCTCAAATATCATCAAAAATTAGGATGTTTTTTAAGGGATTGATTAACTAAAAAATGGAAACACTAGGGTTAAATGAGGTGTTTTGTTTGATAAAAAAATTAAATGTTAATGAAGTTTCGTTGTATAGGGAAATAGCTAAAAATTTAGTAAACCCATTGGAGGTTATTAGAGAGGCTATTAGTAACTCTCATGATGCTCAAGCTAACGAAATAAGAATTAAGATTTACCGCAACTCTGATAATGCTCTGTGTATCCAAATAAGTGACGATGGCAAGGGAATGAGTGAAGAAGACTTTGAACGCTTTTTTAACTTAGGAGATTCTCTTAAAAAAGATAATAATATTGGACAGAAGGGTCTAGGAACTAAAACATATTTCAGAAGTAAAAAACTTTTAGTAGAGTCACAGGTTAGTGATAAGAGATATAGGGCTATCCTCCAAGAACCTTGGGAAAAGCTTAGTTCCAATGTATTGCCGGAATATGATTTTGAACAAATTGCTATAAAACCAGGAGAGAATGGAACTTTTATTACTATTGAAGACTATAAAATTGACAAACCAGAGAATTATTTTAACTTTGATACTTTAATGGATTATATACTATGGTATACTGCTGCCGGCTCATTTAAGACTAAATTTTCTAATCAACTTAGCCTCCGTAAATATGTAAAAAACATAAACATATCTCCGATAATATTCTTAGACGATGAAATAAACCACAAAAAAGAAGAATTTATAGGTGAACATCGCTTTTCTGATCCTAATGAAAATCCTGAAGTAGTACTTGATGAGGAAAAAAACCCTAAGTCATGCAATTATTGTAAACACTTTGGCCCTTTTCACAGGGAAACTACTATAGCAGGCAAATTTGCTTCTTTTCAATTGTATGGTACCGTTTCTGGAATCAACAAGAGGAGAGAAATTAGCCATTTTTATGTTGGAGAAACTCATAAGTCAAGGTTTGGTTTATATCTATGCAAAGATTTTATTCCAATTATCAACCGTAAAGACTTAATTAACGACTCAAATTATCAACATTATCATCTGTTACTTAATTCACAGAACTTTGATTTAACTGCTGATAGGAATAACATCTCGAATGAAGATGACCCTATCGTTAAATGGGTTTTTGAAGAAGTCGATAAGATTCTATCAAAAGATGTAAAACCAATAGCAGAAGCAGCATATTTTAATATGAGAAGAGAAGAGGACGAGGTTTATAAGCAGAAAAAACGAGCTGATGAATTAAAAAATCGTATTGAACATTATAATAGCCTAGAGAACCTTCAAATCGATAATCTTCCAGTGGTAAAGGTTCCTAATAATGAGGCACAGGTAGCTATTCTTTTTACTTCTCTGCTATCAAAATATGGGGATTTACATTTTGATAACATAAGGATAGGGCATTATTCAGATAAATCTACTACGGACCTTATTTGTTTAGATAAAGACAATAAGCCTATCTTGGTCGAACTTGAATATAAATTGTCGAATCTTTTTTACCATGGACACTCGTATAATACATTTGATATTGTTGTGTGCTGGATGGTAGATTTAGAGCTTAACAGTAAACGCCAGACGCCTGATCATATTACGCTTAAACTAGTGAAGACTGAGGATAAGTGGTTCTTAAAATATGGTCCAGATAAAACAATTCCCATAATTGAGCTAAAGTCTATAGTAAATGAAATTAACAACAAAAATAATTAGTAAGGACTCTAAATAGGTAAGACAAAGTAAAATAAGAAATCAGATAAAAAACTTGTACAATAAAAGACAAAATATCGTTAAAAATGCCACCTTTTAGGTTATTATATTGTAAATAACCAAAAGGTGGCATTTTTTATGGCAAAATATACCTGGGATGAGCAAAGATACCAAAGGTATCTAAAAGAAGTGTATTTGTCAACTCAAAATTCCCCCATGTGGCTATTAAAAATTCCCCCACTTAACAACAAGAGTTATGCTTTCATTGAATTATCCACAGTTTTAACGTTATCTCATTAATCGTGACAATGCAAAGCATGATCGTGTCAATTTGAATACAGTATACACGAGGGGTTCTGCCTAATAAATTAGGCCAATTGCTGCTTCTGCAACCACTCCTTTGTTTCTTTCATTCGATAGGAATTACCATTCATATTAATTATGTATGATTGATGTGTTAAACGGTCAATCATAGCTGCAGTCATAACCGGATCCTGGAATATTTCCCCCCATCGCTCGAAAGAAAGGTTTGTAGTGATAATAGTTGATTTTCTCCCGGCCCGAAGTGACAGGTGGGTAAACAACAGCTCAGAACCTTCTTTGTCGAAGGAGATGTAGCCCATCTCGTCCGCGATAACCAGGTCATATTTCTCGAATCTGTTTTGGAAGGCGCGTAATGTCTGTTCCGCTCTGCATTCCTTGATCCGGCTAATTAATAGGGGAACTGTTGTAAACCATACTTTGTAGCCTTCCATGCAAGCTTTAATACCTAGTCCTATGGCAACATGAGTTTTACCGGTGCCAGGACTACCCGCTAAAATTACGTTCCGACCTTCCCTAAGGAAATCCAACGTCTTAAGTATCTTCAGTTTCTTCTGTGCGTCCTCCGGTAGATCCTTAATTGATAAATCCTCCAAATATTTCTTATGGGTAAATTGGGCCAGGCGAATACGGTTGTACCGTGAGGCCTCCCGCCTTGCATCACACTCCTTTTGCAGCAGTTGTGCCAGAAATTCTTCATAACAGGCATCACGCTGACAGGCTTCTTGAACATATTCCTCAAGGTATTTGCGAATAGCAGGTAGTTTTAATTCTTTGCTGTATTCTATTATGGCTTCTTTCCACTCTTTACGGGTCGCAGCACTCACGCAATGGCCTCCTTGGGTGCTAAGTTTTGGGTATTAAACAATTTATCGTACATTTTTAAATGTTGTATAGCTTGGTCAGTTATATCCTGTGCGACCTGTGAAATGATTGCAATCTCCGAGATATTTTCCCGGCGTTTAGCGCACAATGCTTTAATTTTATCCGTAGTTACATGGCTTGGGTGGATCTTACACAGTTCAGTTATACTTTTCTCTACATCCGAAAGTGATGTCCCGTCCTTTATATATTGCATTAGCTCTATAAATTCTTTCTCTTTCTTGGTATAATAGGTTTCAAAGATTTGTTTAATTTTTTGGTCTGCCTGCTGCAAAGCCATACTACCGGCTAATGCACCAGGTTTTTTCTTTAATGTCTCCAGGTAGTGACTAAGTTCCAATCGCCACTCATGGCAGCCGGTAAGCCTGGCATGTTCAGCAATTTTTGCATCTTTGTAGAAGCAGCAGATTCGGCTGGAGTAGATTTTAACCATGACAAGTTCACCAACTAAATGATCAGGAACTGAGTAATGGTTTTGGTCTACCACAATGGTGGCATACTTGTCCACACGAGCATTTACTACACGGGCTGAATCAAACATTGGGGGTAAGGTTAACAGGTTGGCACGTTCCTGCTCTAAACAAGCCAGTGCTGACTGTCCATCACGGGTATCTTGGGGCTTAGCATTTAGTTTATTACATATCTTCAGCAGGTACCTATTGGCCTCATCCAAGCTTTCAAATGTATCCCTAAAGGCAAAGGCTTTACGGCGGATCACATCTACGCTACGTTCAACATGACCTTTTTCATTACCCCTACGGACATTGCAAAACCGGTAACGAAAGCCATAGTAGATGGATAATTGTAACAATCCTTCAGTGGGCTCTTTTTCTGTGCCAACAAATCGTTTAACAGCCACCTTCATGTTGTCATACACTAGGGTCTGGTATACCCCACCTACTTCTTGAAAGAACCGGGCATGTGCCTCCTGAAAACATTCAGTTTTCTGTTTAGTAAACAAATATGCATATCGGTAATTACCATAGGCAGATGTAAATGCAGCCATTTGAAGTATCTGGAGCTTTCCGCCAATTGTCAGTTTTACTTCTCCCCAGTCGAACTCGCAGACATCACCCGGTATGTAAGACTCTTTAATAAAGGCTTCTTTGGCTTTCTGTTCCAGCGATCGTACAATTCGTTTAACGCTGCTATAGCTGATGTCTATATTATCTTCCACTAGGGATTCATAAATATCAATTATTTTTTTAACTTGTTTATGTTGGCCATTCCTCCGTTTCTGTTCATTTTCATCCAAATGTTTTTTTATTAGGCTTTGAATATCTTCAGTAACTTTCCGCTTGGGTCTGTTTCCTACGGAATACTTGGGGTTTTCTACAATTTCCTGAATTAGTTCCCTGGGATCTACTAGGCCAGAGGATTGTTCCAACTCCTTTCGCTTTTCTTCGTATTTATTGATGTATCTGCGGACGGTTTTTCGATCCACACCCAACAATCTGGCAATTTCCCGCTGGGACTTTCCCTCCCGGTAATACATGATGAGTATATTTTGTTTTTGAATCAACTTGATCATCTCTCCCGGCTCCTCACATAGCTGTAATTTTGCTCTATGAGGATTATCGGCTAAGGTGGGGGAATTTTCAATGACCTTTGTGGTGTGCTTTTAAATTACCATAAACAAAGAAGGGCGTGGACAAGGTGAGGGTAAAGATTATAAACCTTGGATAAAGGTACAAGACTTTCCTTCCAAAGGGTGGTCTACGAAGTCACCCGGATGGAACAGTAATCGACTGCATCACTTCATGTCTCAGCTTGAATTACAGTATTTCTATTTGTTAGAGTGGTCCGATGTCCCCCTGTGTTAGGATAGTTGTCATAGACCTCTAAATGAACTATAGTTAGTAAAGCAGCTTACTAGGGAGGAAATTATGACAAGATACAGTGATGAATTTAAATACTCTATTATAAAAAGAATGATGCCCCCCAATAATGAATCCGTTAAAGCCATTTCTAAAGAAACCGGCCTTTCCGAAGGTACGCTACACGCTTGGAAGAAGAAGGCCAGAGCTAACGGCATAGCTGTTCCAAGCGGTGAGCCTGAAGCGGAAAGATGGAGTACACAGGATAAATTTCTGATAGTTGTTGAAACAGCATCTTTAAGCGAGATTGAAATGGCTGAATATTGCCGTTCAAAAGGTCTCTTTGTTGAACAGGTGGAAGCCTGGCGAGATGCCTGTATGCAGGCCAATGGCGGTATTGCCCAACAAGCTGCTCAACTACAAAAGGATCTTCGCCAAAAAGATCGGTTGAATATTGCCATAGGAAAGAGCCAACTATGCCATATTTTTGAGCCACTTATGACATCAAATTGAACCACCGATGACATTAATAGGGCCACCACCTTTAGTAGTGACCCCAGATGGTTATTTTTCTAAACCATGTCGTTCTCTCATAGATATCTCCCCATCAATCAGAATAGTATAGGAATCATGGACAATACGGTCTAAAATGGAATCTGCCAAGGTTACCTCACCTATTTTTTCATGCCACCCTCTAGGATCAAACTGGGAACAAAAAATGGTTGAACCTGTCTGATGTCTTGACTCCACTATTTCCAGAAGGTCCCGTGCCTCGCTCCCCTTTAAAGGTGTTAGAAGCCATTCATCTAGTATAAGGAGATTAACTTTCTTGTATTGCTTGATAACCTTTTGGAATATGCCCTCACCTCTGGCGATTGTTAATTCATCAAGTAGATCAGGTAGCCGTACATACCTAACTTTGTAGAATTGCCGGCATGCAGCAACTCCAAAGGCGCAAGCTAGATAGGTTTTGCCGTTACCTGAAGCGCCCATAATAATGATATTGTGGTGATCTTGAATATACTGACCTGAAGCCAACCGGAGAATTTGAGCTTTATCAAGCTTTCTATCTGGATGATATTCTATATCCTCAATACATGCTTGGTTGTACCGGAATTGTGATCCTTTAATCAGGAGGTTCAGCTTATTATTCTTTCTCCGTGACCATTCCACATCCACAAGAAGGCTGAAGCGATCTTCAAAGGATAGTTCCCGGTAATCGGTATCATGCAACTGTTTCCTGTAGGTTTCGGCCATTGCAGTTAAACGCATATCATTTAATTTTGATATTGTATTTTCGTTAGTCATTGTTTTTACCTCCATAGTAAGCGGCTCCCCTAGTGAATCCGTAAGAGCTGGCTGTCTTTTTAGTTGTGTTATCCACAGTTGGATTCACCTCAGATAATTTATCTTGGCCCGTCTTTAGGATGGTTTGAATACTCTTTAGGGTGGGTCTGGGGGTATAGTCTAGAGCCCTTTTACATGCGGCTTCGATGCGTTCAACCGAATGTTTATCAGCTAGCTTCATTAGTGCTAAGCAAGATTTAAGTCCTTGCTTTTCTGTCTTGTAAGAGGCTAAAATGCTTTTAACAGTGGTTAATGTGTGTGATCCAACTTTACTTGCCCATTCAAGAATTGAATCTTGGTTGAACTCAATGTATTTTTTATGATTATCAGGCATGTGTTCTGGAATTGTGGATGCTTGTCCTACTTTCCCAGAAAGCCTTTTATGGGAGGCAATACGGAAATGTTTGAAGAAAATTTCCACCACATTCTTCGTAATCCGGACATCAACTAGTTGTTTGATATATTCATAAGGAACTGAGTAATATATTTTATCCACAGATATATGATAATCATATTGTACGGTGGCTTTTTTCCAAGTAGCTAGCTCGTATGGGGAAGCAGGCAGTGGAATTAGCGCAAATTTCTCCTCTTCCGTGAAAGCGGAAAGCCTGTTTCCTGGCTTTTTTTGAAAAGATTTGGTGTTGTATTCCGTTAATTTTTTGTGGATGGCTTCATTGAGTTCTTTAATTGAGAAAAACTGCTGATTGCGGAGAGAGGCAATAATCCAAGTGGAGATGATACCTACAGTACCTTCTGCACTAGGTTTATCTTTAGGGTGACGTACTCTGGCTGGCATAATAGAGGTGTTGTAATGTTCAGCCATTTCCTGATACGTGCGGTTAATAATGGGATCAGTCTGGGAGGACTTTTCCACACCAGTTTTTAAGTTGTCCGGTACAATCATTCTGGTCACACCACCGAAGAACTTGAAGGCATGAATGTGAGCCGTGATCCAACTCTCGGTTTCCATCGAGAGAAAAGCTTCTACATAAGCATATTGACTGCAGGGTAACGCTGCAACAAATACGTAAGCGGTGATATCTTCTCCTGTGATGTTATCTTTAATGGACATAGTCTGGCCTGCCCAGTCTACTTCCATTAATTCACCGGGCTTTCTTTTTATTCTCATAGTGGCTTTTGTAGTATTGGCATAATCATGATAAAACCGGCAAAATTGTCGATAACTATAAGGTATCTTATGATTCTGCCTGCAGTTCTGGCAATATTCATCCCACAAAAGCGAAAGTGTTACCCCACTTTTAGCCATTTCCTTGTGGATATACTCGCAGTCAGGCCTTCTCCTGAAGGTAAGAGAAACATTCTTTTCAGGAAACAAAACATCCTGGAGCTGACCATCTGACATATCCTTCTCAAATGGCCAAGAAATACCCTGACTTTCAGCTCGTTTGAGAACTTCGCTCACAGTGTTCCTTGAGTTGGAGCAACTTGCGGCAATGCCTCTCATACTAAGACCCTGGGCATGAAGCCTCAGGATTTCCCGGTACTTGATCATAAAAAAACCTCCTGTAATCAGAATTGTACTTTTATGTACAGTGTTGATTATACAAGAGGTGGCTCTTTCGATGGCAGAACTGGCTTAAAATCATGTCATACGTGGCTCAGAAACATGGCACGAGTGGTATATTTTGTTGTCTTTATTCAATCGTGAACTAAAAGATCTCCAAAAGGAACTTAAACGAAAAGAAGCTGCACTTGCTGAAACTGCTGCACTTTTAGTTCTAAGAAAAAAGGCCCAAGCGATCTGGGGGGACCCCGAGGACGAATGATCAGTGTCTCAGATCGCAAAAAAGCCATTTCACTGATCAAAGAAGCTGTTGCTAACGGGGCTAGAGAACCAGAGGCTTGTAAGGTACTTGGAATTACTCAACGTACCCTGCAACGTTGGCGAAGTAGTTTAACACCTATTGAAGACCAACGAAAGAATGCTAAACGGCCGGAACCTGCAAACAAGCTTAGCATAGATGAAAGACAAGCCATTATAGAAACTGCCAATCAACCTGAATTTAAGAGTTTACCACCTAGTCAAATTGTTCCCCGACTAGCCGACCAAGGCATTTACCTAGCTTCAGAGTCAACATTTTACCGGGTGCTGAAAGAAAACAACATGCAACATCATCGTGGAAGAGCTAAAAAACCATGTGCTAAGCCAATCTCAACTCATTGTGCTACAAGTCCAAACCAAGTTTGGATGTGGGATATTACTTGGTTACCAGGTCCTGCTAAGGGCATTTTTTTCTACCTATATCTAATTTTAGACCTATTCAGCCGTAAGATAGTTGCTTGGGATATCTGGACTGAAGAGTCCTCTGAAAATGCTAGCATATTAGTACGACGGGCCATAATGTCTGAGAAACGTACTCTAGCTAATGAGCCACTGGTTTTGCATTCAGATAACGGTAGCCCAATGAAAGGGGCAACCCTACTGGAAACACTCTATCAGTTGGGGATAACTCCATCTAAAAGTCGCCCAAGAGTTAGCAATGATAACCCTTACGCGGAATCCATTTTCCGCACTTGCAAATACCGCCCTAATTACCCGGCTAAAGGATTTGACACATTGACTGAAGCTAGGGAATGAGTACTATCATTCACCAGATGGTACAATCAGGAACACCGACACAGTGGTCTTAATTTCCTGACCCCAAATCAAAGGCATAATGGTCTCTCAACACAGATTCTTGAGCGAAGAAAACAGGTTTATGAAGAAGCTAAATTAAAGCATCCAGAGAGATGGTCAGGCCCAATCAGGGATTGGACATTAGACGAAGTTGTTTGGCTGAATCCAGAGCGTGTTGAAGAGCCTGAATCCAAGGAAAAACATGCATAATACACAGAAAGTAAAATACAGGCGGTTTCCCGAGAGAGGGGAAATATATCTCCAAGCAACAGCCGCCGCTTGCGGTCGGAGCGAAGCGGAGAGTCTTGACTCATGTGCTAAGCTGTATAAGCCCGACCGTAAATAAGTGAATTTTGGCGTATATCCGTCGGTCGGGTTATCTCACGATTAGCACATGAAGTCAAGACCGGCGGTGGGTACACAACTAAACTATCTTACAATTTCAGCGACAACTATCTTGACAAACGCCGCTACCAGACCACTGCACATAATCAATATCTTGATAGGCTAACGAAATATTAAGCAATTCTATGAAACAGGAAGCAATACTTGTGTTTTATGTGTCTATTTAACGGGGGACGCCGCACCTACAGAACTTGGGTTTAGATTGAAACCACACTCCGGTGACTAACGGGAGATGTCAGCAATTTGAATTTAAATTAAAATTCTACTACTTTGGGTGGTTGACCGGAAAAGTCTGCAATAACAGCGGTTCCGTGTTCAATATAAAATGCCTCAAAGACTGGATTATCTGCTGTTTGGTAAATTGATTTTACCAAAGCACTTCTTTCCAGGATTTTTTCCTTAATCCCCAGATCATTACTAAATTTTACTTCGCCGCTAAGTCTTATCCAAGCAAACTGAGGTGTAGAAGCTGAAAACTCCACAAAGGGGTTTACCTTTAGCTGTTTAAAGACATCCTTTGTATTAGCTGTGCAAAAATAGAGTTTACCATCGTCTTCAAGCATGAACTGAAAAGGTCTTACTTTTGGTTTTCCCTCTTCGGCAGTTGCTAA
The DNA here is from genome assembly GCF_000016165.1 of Desulforamulus reducens MI-1. GTDB lineage: Bacteria > Bacillota > Desulfotomaculia > Desulfotomaculales > Desulfotomaculaceae > Desulfotomaculum > Desulfotomaculum reducens. The sequence goes on from NC_009253.1 coordinate 322,644, forward strand.
AAAACCGGTGCTGTTTTCGTTTAGGAACCTTACTACTTCTTGCATTTAAATACCTCCAAAGAGTTTTTATTTATAGTGTTTATACACACTATTTACTAAAGTTAAATATAAAAGTTAGATATCTAACATTATGCTTAAAAATATATGAATCTGTTACAGATTCATTTTTGTGCATCAAATCTAGAGTTAACATCATTCAGTAACCTTTCAAGGGCCTCTGATTCTTCTTCAGTTAAGTCTCCGTAGAGTATACCATTAAGTTTTGCGGAAATATCATCAAAGATTGGTTTTAACTCAAATCCTTTCTTGGTTAATTTTATATAGGTAACTCTACTATCCGTGTGGCTTTTTTCCTTCTCTACAAAACCGTATTGTACTAGCTTTTCTATTAATACTGTAACAGTAGGTTTTGTTCGATGGATTTTAGCTGCTAACTCCTTCATAGTAAATTTTTCACCATGAAAAAGAATAACTAAAATATCTCCATGAGAAGGAACGATCCCTTCAACTCCGTGACTTTCTAGTTCTCTAATAATTAATTTAGTTGCCTTTTCTCTTATTCTGCTTATTATGGAAAGGGCATTTCCTTTTCTCATAATCACATTATAATTAGATATCTAACCAATGTCAACTACTTTTACATTAAGTGCTTGCTTTGCAAAATTATCATACTCAATTAAACAAGAAATTTCAAAATATTTGCTGACAACTACCATATTAAAAAATGCTGGGTCCGATAAATATGTATTACTGACTAGATTATTTTATTTGATGTAAGTTGTTAAACATAATTAAGAACCCACAAATGTAATACTTTTACAAAAAACCAAAGCAAAAGATATCCAGTGGAGACTAAAATAGACAATAGCATTAAGGGAAAGGCAACTTTCATAAAACCTATAAAACTAATACCTGAATCCGTGAGTTACCTATTCTGTAACCTTATCTTTCAGTAAAATATGTAAAAATTTGTATTATAAGGATTGCCACTAGCATTTAATGAATCTCTCAATAGTATTGAGCTTAAATTTGGCAATAAAAATCTAAGCACTCCTTTTAGTGCAAAGTTTTATCGTTCTGTGGATATTTCTATCTTGCTAAACACACAGAGTAAGCTTGTTTAAACTTGGATTCGGAAAGTAACTTTTAGAAATCCTCTAACGTCAAGGCTTCAAAGTCATTTTTACGTGTAAAAATTTTAGCAAAAAAAAGGGTACACCACTCCTTAGCTGGAAATGTTTTAGTGACCAAACCAAATCATTCCAAAGGATGGTGACCCTCTAAAATGATGGTATCACAACTTATTACCACAAATCAACTTGAAACTATGTCCCGTCAACAACGACGTAACTTGGAACGCAAATACCAAAAGAAATTAAATTCCCTACAACACCAGACTAGCAAAAGCGATCTTCCGCTTAGGTTTGACAATTCGTCTGTAACCGCTTATGGAAGTTTTGGTATACTAGAGGCTTTTAAGAAGGCTGTTGATTTACCCGGTATGCTTAAACGGGTCTCTCTTAAGCGGCATCATAACTGTAAATACTCTGATACAGAGTTGTTGGATACGATCATTGATGCCCTCTCATTGGGATTATTGCGGTTTTCTCATATGAATGCTCTACAAACTGATCCTGGGTACCAGAAAATTAAGGAAGTAACACAAGTGCCTGACGAGAGCACCTTGCGAAACTTTGTATCTCTTATATGTGAGCAGGAGGCATTAGACCAATTGTCTCTGGTGAATCAGGAACTGTTATCCTTAAAGGCCAAATGCGACCAATCCCGCGAAGTCTAGCTGGATATTGACGACAGTGTCCTCACTGTTTTCGGTAAACAGGAGGGATCAAAAGTCGGTTACAATCCCCGGTATCACGGGCGACCTTCCTACAAAGTAAAAGTAGCGTTTATCTCCGGAACTTGCGAACTGGTCAATGCTGGCTTATATAGTGGGAATGTCGCCAGTAACGGCCAATTTATGGAGTTTCTTAAAGAGACACTAGAGATCTTAGCCAACCAGAATATCCTCGTAAAAGGCATACGCATGGATAAAGGTTTTTTTGATGAAGATAACTTCGCCTACCTGGAAGAACAGGGCATTGAGTATATTTGTAAGGCTAAGCTCACCAGTAATATGAAAAAAGTCATTAAATACCTTGATGATCAGGAACGATGGCAGCCTTTGAGCAACCACTACGCTGCAGCAGAAATTACTCTTCCATTGCCTAAATGGTCCAAAGCCCGCAGGTTTGTATTTATCCGTGAAACTCAAGAACCAAAGGTATCTGGTGAGCAACTTAACTTTGACCTAAAGACATTTGATTACCAAGTGATAATTACTTCTAGCGACGAGTACAACCCAGAGGAGGTATGGCACCAATACAATAAGCGTTGCAATATTGAAAACAAAATTGATGAACTCAAGGTTGGTCTAGGCTTTGAAAAAATGAGTCAGGCAGAGTTGGATCGAAATATAGCCTTTATGTGGCTCAAAGTATTATCGTATAACATTCTCAACTGGTTTCGCTTGGTCTTATTGGATGGCAAAGACAGTCGTGCTGAAGTGCCAACTATCCGCCGCAAAATACTGAATGTACCTGGGAACATTGTAGGCAACGACCGTTACCGCCATATAAAGTTAGCCCCTAATCCCTGGCTACAAAAGGTTTTGAAAAATGCCAAGGAAAAACTACAAGAATTTCTCTGCACACAGGCATGGGTTGCAGTAAGTTCCGGTTAAACAAACATCGGACGACCTAAATATCTGGTGTCACTGATCCCCCAAAAGGGGTCTTATTAACTGTACCCTAAAACCTAGCCTTTATTGGGGTACTTAGGAGTAATACCATATTCCAGACGCCAAGAATTTCAGAGACCATAAAAACAGTGGTTTAATGCCCTAAAATTTGGTTATTTGAGGGATTAAGTCAAGCTCGGGAAGCTACTTTCCGATTTCAAGTTAAATGTTTCAAACCAGGGACTGTGCTTTCCAAATCGTAATTTCTTCTTTCTTGCATGTGAAACTAACCGTGATGCCAACGTGATTAAGTTCTGAATCACCGTCCTAATCCTACGGCGTTCTGCCTGCTTTCGCAAGGGCACATGCTGCATTCTAGTTGTTGATTGTCCTATCATGCGCAACAGATTGTAGGCCACTACTCCAAAATGTAGTATTAGGTTGTTAGTGTCAAATTTGCCAGAGGGCAGTCTTTCTAAATCCAGGTCTGTCTTAAGTTCGCTGTGAAACTGCTCACTGGTGCCATGTTCGTGGTATAGTCTTTCGATTACATGTGGAGGGTCTGGCAATGAGGTCCAATAGGTTTCTGCCTCCACCTGGGGTACGAGAAATATCTGGCCATCTTTACCAAAGGTTCTTTCGGTAATTTTGTAAACTACCCTGATTTCTCTTTTCAGCTCCTTTTTGTATTTCATCATGGAACCATAGTAGACTTTTTTACCTTCACGTTCCTGGCAGTAAATATCTTTATTGTTCTTTGCCAATAGTAGCCACCCTTCAGGGGTTTCTTTGCGAAGGTTTCGCTTAATAATGAAATCAGCCTTAGTATCATCATTTAAGCAAATTTCAATATTACTAGCGCTGTCATTGCCTGAGTCCATCCTTAAAAGCAAAGGCAACTGGGTAATTTTTCGGGCATAGCGAATGCTTTCGGCAACAAATTCCGAAGTATTCTTTTGGCAATGTTCACTTCCTTGGCGTAACTCAGTATTTACGCAATAACCTTCCTTTGCTAGATATGCAAAGATGGGAGCATAACCATCAGTGCCTTTGTAGGTACGGGAGACCCCTTCTTTTTTGGTGTTAGAGTTATCAAAGGGAGACACATCAATATCCAGTGGAAGATAAGTTCTGTTTTCCAGGCCTAGGTATACTGGGGTTAGCGGTGCATTGGTTTTCTTGATTAGCCCCGCAGATTCTTCCAACAGGATATTATTCCATTGCTTATCTTTAGCAACCATATCTAATCGTTGGCGAAGGGTTGGGCTTGACGGTGTCTCTTTGATGTTTAACGAGATTGCAAAGAAATTATCTTCTCGAAAGGGTTCAATGTGGTCAAAATCACTCTTGCCTTGGCATAACAAGCCAATGTAGGCGATACCAACACTTCCATTAGAAATATGGGGTTTCTTTTGTTCAGCAGACATTGTATTGTTCAGTCGTGTTTTTATCTTGGTATTAGTCAGTAAGGCTCCGATAAGAGCTAAGCCCGAATGGGTGGTTAGCTCTTTGTCACCTTGTTCAATTTCAAAGATAGTGAGCCTATCATCGTCTCTGTTTTTGGTTTTGATTTTCTTGTTTCTTATCTTTTTCATGTTGCACCCCTGAGGTGAAGATTAGAAATATCGATTAGATGTATATTTCTACATATTCCTTCATTTCCCTATAAATTATGGGGTGAGACAGAAAATTACTTTACGGATTCAGGTTATTATCTATAGTAGCCATTTTAGGAGGGATGGGGATATTTACTTTATATTCATTAGAGATGCAGGATCTACTTATGAAAGATATCTCACCATCTATTTTTACCAATAGTGTTATTTATTTCTTTATTGGCCTAACAGTACTATTAGGAATTAATTTTTTTGACTATAGAAGGCTAAAAGTTTATGGTTTTAACTTGTATGCCGGCACCATATTTATCTGGTTAATGCTGCTTGGGTTAGGTAAGACATTTATTAATGGAAAACCATATTTGAACTTGGGTTTTATAAACATAAACTATATTGATGTTACTCCGGTGCTGTTAACTATTGCAGTGGCGGGTATTTTTTTAAACAAAGATTGGGCCAAGCCTAATTGGTTTGTTAGTACTGTTTTTCTACTTATTGTACCTAATATCTTGTATATCGGTAGTAGTTCTGTGGCATCGGCAATTATATACACGGTGGTTTATCTAATCCTAATGGTACTATCTGGAGCTAGAAAAAACAGTATGTTAGCATAGCTATAATACCAATAGGTTTGTTTGTATTTGCTTTATTTCAAGAATCCTATAGATTGAATAGATTGCTTACGTTTATTAATCCCCATAATGACCCGATGGGTAGTGGATATATCTATATCCAATCAATTGAAGCAATAAAATCCGCAGGGCTATGGGGGCAGGGGTTTACTTTTTCGGGGAATCTACCAGAAATTCACACAGATTTAATTTTTTCTTATATGGTATATACCTTTGGTTGGGTTGCCGGTGCTATTGTTATAATGCTAGCACTTGCTTTGATAGCAATTATGACAGGTGTGTTTAGGCAGATTAAAGATAAGTTTGGTAAATTACTGGTTGCGGGTCTAACTAGTATTCTTGGGTTACATTTTCTCTGTAATATCTTAATGACAGTAGGATTTGCACCAATCAGTGGAATAAGTTTACCCTTCTTCAGCTACGGCGGCTCCCAAACTGTTATAAACATGGCAATGATGGGTGTAGTTTTAAGTATTTACAGACGAAAAAATCTAGTTACTAATCCAATCCAGATTAATAAACACCAATTATAATCATTTTGATACAATATATAACTTCATTTTGAAAGAGGTAAAAGAACCTAAGTAAGCAAAACCGGCAACCTTCAAGTGGCTCAAGTTCTTTATGAGTTCATTAAATCAGAGGTCCTTCCAGGCAGCGGGCTGAACCATTTTATCAATCAATATAATTTACTTCCATTTACCTTTTGGCTAAATCAGAAGAAAGGGACAAAAGGGACAATGATGATATCATTTAAAATTGAGTAGCAGGTTAGTGCACCCTTTTTTTAGATCAAAGGTGAGGATAAATGGTATTATATAATTAATGTAAAACCCTATGGTACGGTTTTTGCGAAATATTAAAGATATAATTTTGTAGCATTATTAAGGAGGCTTCATATGAATCGATTAATTGTCATTAAAGGTGCTGGGGACTTGGCCACTGGCATTGCTCATCGTTTGCATTGCAGTGGGTTTTCTGTAGTAACCACAGAACTGCCCCAACCAACAGTGATCCGCCGCACTGTGTCCTTTGCCGAAGCCATTTATACTGGAACTGTGGTGGTGGAAGGGATAACTGCAGTAAAGACATCAATGGAGAGAACTCTGCAGGTGGTGGAAGAGGGAAAGATTCCCGTGGTGGTAGATCCAACAGGTGTAATGATAAAACAGCTACAACCTTGGGCGGTGGTGGATGCCATTTTGGCTAAACGAAACGTGGGTACCCAGATAACCGACGCTCCTATTGTGGTGGGGGTGGGTCCCGGGTTTACGGCAGGCGTGGATGTCCACGCGGTGGTAGAGAGTATGCGAGGGCATTATTTGGGACGGGTAATTCATGCTGGACAAGCAATCCCGAATACTGGCATTCCCGGTGAACTGGGGGGTTATGCAAAGGAAAGAATTTTGCGGGCTCCCTGTGCAGGGGTATTTCGGGCAGAAAGACAAATTAGCGATTTGGTGTCCGCTGGGGAAACGGTTGCCTGGGTAAACGAACAGCCGGTGGTGGTAGCCATTTCCGGTGTACTGCGGGGACTTTTAAAAGAAGGGCTTAGTGTAGAGCCTGACATGAAGATTGGTGATGTTGATCCCCGCTGCCAGCCGGAGCATTGTTTTACCATCTCAGATAAAGCCAGATCCATTGGTGGTGGAGTATTGGAGGCATTACTTTACTATGCCGCCAGGGCACATCAAGGATAGGGGTGATAAAATGACGCTTTTTAAAAGGTTATTGGCGGCTACAGAGCGGGGTGAGGCCGTGCAAATGGTTACGCTAGTGGGTGTGCCTGAGGACAATGCTAGCTCGCTGGGGCAAATGCTGTTACTTTTCCCCGATGGTAGAGTGGAGGGAGCACTATTAAATGCTGCTTTTACCGAAAAAGTCCTAGAGATCCAGCAGCGTCAGTGGGAGCGGCCAAAGGTACTTTCTATTACCCACGATCAACAGGAATACCGGGTATTTTGGAATTCCCTAGTAAATAAAATGCGGGCAGTTATTTTAGGTGGTGGGCATATCAGTCAACCCCTGGCATTGTTTTTGTCCCAGCTGGATTATGAAGTTACTGTCATTGACGACCGTCCAGAATTTGCCAACCGGCAGCGTTTTCCAAAGGCAGACCGCATTATTTGTGAGGACTTTGATAAAGCACTTGAACATATTACCTTTGATGACAACACAGCGGTAATAATCGTTACCCGGGGCCACCGTTACGATTTGGCTTGTCTTAGAAGTATCGCCGGCAAAAAGGCAGGCTATATAGGGATGATTGGAAGCTTCCGGCGGGTAAAAGCTGTACTGCAGTTGTTAAAGGAAGAGGGAGTGTCAACGCAGTGGCTGAATGCCTTAAAAACCCCCATTGGCTTAGATCTGGGAGCCCAAAGTCCAGCGGAGATTGCCTTGAGCATTGTTGCAGAAATGGTGGCTCAGTTTAAAGGTGGACGGTATCTACCATTGAGTATATTGGGAGGACGCCAAAATGGATAGATTAATCTTACAACGGGTTTGTGAACTTCAGGCAAAGGGGGAGCCCTTTGCCTTAATAACGATCCTATCCACCAAAGGTTCTACTCCTCGGAAGGCTGGGGCAGTAATGTTAATGGAACGAATAGGTAGAACCGTTGGGACCATTGGTGGTGGCTGTGGGGAAGCAGAGGTAAAGCAGCGGGCTTTGCTGGCGATGGATGAGCAAACTTCCTGCATCCATAGGGTGAATATGGTGAACGATGTGGCCGCAGAGGAAGGTATGGTTTGTGGTGGCAGCATGGAAGTATTCATTCAGGTCTTTGCTGGGTTCCCATGCCAATGATCAATATTCACAAGATTGTCCTGACCAATTTAGAGCGGCAAATCGATATTTGGGCCACATTGTGCATGATTGGCCCGCCCTGGTGGCCGCGGGAGAAGAGACTCGCTGTATAGGGGATGCCCTGGCGGTGCCACAGCTAGTCACTGTTTTAACCCAGATTGTTTGTGAAACCGCAGGAATTCAGCCCGAACAAATAGTTGCAGCGGTACCGGATACCTACACCACCCCCGATGGTGGTACAACCCTGCCACTGGCGAAGTGGTGGAAGGCGGCGTGGAGGCACAAACCAAGCAGGTATTAGAAAACCTAACTGCTATACTAAATAACCAGGGCTTAGGACTGGATGCTGTTGTCAAAACCTCTGTCTTTATTAAAGACATGAATGATTTCCAAAAAATTAACGCTGTTTATGGGGAGTACTTCAAAAGCGAAGCTCCGGCCAGAGCCTGTGTCGAAGTGGCCAGACTGCCAAAGGATGTATTGGTAGAAATTGAAGCCATTGCTGTAGTGTAATATAAAAAAGTGACCCGGGATGTTAACTATACCCCGGGTCACTTTTTGCGTGAGCCTGGTATGGGGCAACATAGGGCTTACTGAGTTTAAAAGGCAGGTGGGTCTGACAACTAATTACAAACCGGTCCATAACATCAAAAATTAGATTTAACAATGTACATAAGACAAATGATATTGCTGCCTAAAGCCGTGCTCCTCTAAGAGGGACACAGCTTTATTTTTTTCTAAAAATTAGAGTTGCGTTCTTCAGTAGATATTAAGGTGGTATTAAGGGAGCATTCAGGATATTTTCAACTTTTCAATCTAAGATAATTAATAGGTAAATTATTCTAAGAATATGAAAGGTGTGTTGGCAAATTAGAAAAGTCTAAACCGAAGGTAAATAGTATCTTATGGGGTGAGGATTAATGAAACTTAATAAAACTTTATTGCTGCTGATGCTATGTTTGATTACTGCTGCAATTGCTGGCTGCAGCAGTGGAGGTACTGGGACATCCACTGAAAAAACGGCCCAGGTAGGCAATGCTACTGCTTCAGAGGGTGAAAAGGTAGCTTTTCCAGAGGAAAAACCAGCCTTAATTGGCAAGGTTAAGGAGATTGTTGGTAACGAGGTAACTATCTACAAGGCTCAAATTACAGAAAACCAGGGGGTGCCACAAGGATTGCCAAATCAAAGCCAACCTCAAGCCGAAACGCAAACCCAGAGCCAACCCCAAGACCAAAAGCAATCCAATAATGAAGCAAGACCTGAAAACAGAGGTTTTAGAATGAATTTTTCTGAAGAAACAGAGACCTTTACAATACCAGTAGGAACTCCCATTGTGACCATGCAAAGGGGTAGCAGGGAAACTACACAGGTAACACTTGCAGAGATCAAAAAGGATACCATCCTACGGATATGGAAAACTGATGATGCTGTGTCCTTTGTACAAGTTACAGGAGGAAACGTGGGTAACAGACAAGGTTCTGCGGGAAATAGGTCTGGAAATGGTACAGGTGGGGGTGGCGGCAGTCCACAGGGGATGGGTGGACCACCGCCAGGTATGTAACATGAAACATAACGTAAATTGTGTTATAGATGCTAATAATCTGATAAAGATTTACCAAAATGGCTCTGAAGAACTTAAGGTGTTGGATGATGTTAGCATACAGGTATATAGAGGAGATTTCATGGTCATCCTAGGGCCTTCTGGCTCGGGCAAATCTACCTTAATGAATATACTGGGCTGCCTGGATCTACCTACTTCTGGACAATATACTTTGGATGGTTTAAATGTCCTAGAGGCTTCGGATAATGAGTTGGCCGAGATTCGCAACAAAAAGATTGGCTTTATCTTTCAAAAGTTTAATCTGTTACCCAGATTAACCGCCCTGCAAAATGTGATGCTTCCTTTGCTTTATCGAGGAGTAAAGGAAGAAGAAGCCCTGGAGGCAGCAAAGGAAAAATTAACCATATTAGGTTTAGGGGCGAGGCTTTTCCATCGCCCCAATGAGTTATCCGGCGGGCAACAGCAGAGGGTGGCCATTGCCAGAGCAATCGTTGGTAATCCGCAACTGCTATTGGCGGATGAACCAACTGGAAACCTGGATAGCAAATCCAGTGAAGATGCCATTAGAATTTTTAAAGAACTAAACCAACAAGGAAATACTATCGTGATTATTACACACGACGTAGAAGTTGCTCAACAGGTAAAGAAAATAGTCTATATACGGGATGGAAAACTATATGAAAATCATTAGGGATTGGGGATTAAAGGAGTTTATCAAGCAAAAATCAAAAAAGTCCCTTGGGATTGCATTGATCGTGGCCATTGCCTTGACCGGGGGAACAACCTACTGGTTGCAGAGACAAAGTGCAGATAAAAGTTCCGAACCTCAATATGAACAGGCCCAAGTAAAAAAGGAAGATATCATAGTAGGCTTGGACTCCGATGGAACCATTGATTTTTCTAAAGTTAAGCTGCGCTTTGGTGTTAGGGGAACCATTGCAGAAATCCTAGTGGCTGAAGGTGATGAGATACAAAAGGGTCAGATCATTGCTAGGTTAGATGACAGGGACTATCAGGACCAGTACCAGTTAGCCCTGGCAAAACTGCAAGATGCCCAGGACGATGATACTATCAGTTTACTGGATAGCGAATTAAAGATCAAAAGTATGGAAGCTGATTTAGAAAAACTTCGGGATGAATACAAGGAAATGGAAACTATTTCTGATGCCTACTCGACAAATGAGTTAAAAATGAAGAAGTTAGAATTGGACAACAAAGAAATGGAGTATCAAAACCTTCTCAAGAAGTATCAATTGGACAAAAGCAAGGGCTTAGACCAAAATGAACTACAAGTAAAAATGGCTAAAGAAGATTTAGAAGACACCATCGTCTATGCACCTGTTTCCGGCGTTCTTTTAAATCTAGCCAATAAAGCTGGAGAAAGTCTCACTGACGAGGACGACTTCGCAACCATCCATGAAAACAAAACTATTAAGGCGATAACAAAGGTCATTGAATACGACATTGGACAAATAAAAGTAGGACAAAAAGTTTATGTAAATGTAGAGGCGCTACCGGATAAAAAATTTACAGGGGTTGTCAGCAAGATTAATGCTTTGCCTGAAGAAGATTCCAGTGGATTGGTCAACTATTCCGTAGAAATGACCATTAAAGACCCGGGACCGGAATTGAAGGATGGCATGACCTGTTCCGTTTCCTTTGTCTTAAAAGAAGTTGCCGATTGTTTAACTGTACCCTATAAAGCTGTAAAAATGGTCAATGGCAAACAAATGGTTACGGTGGTGGATGAAAAGGGCCAACAAGTAGAGCGGCAGATAAAAACGGGCTTTACCGATGGAACTAGCGTGGAAGTTCTGGAAGGTCTTAAGAACGGTGAGACTGTTATTTATGCAAAACCTATTACTACCAAGACAAATGCTACCCAACAAAAGACCAATTCTACTAGCCAAACGAAACGGGTGATTTTTTGAAGCTAAAACAATTACTAAAAATGATTTTTTCAAATATTACCCAAAACAAGGTGCGAACCTTCCTAACGACCCTGGGAGTAATCGTGGGTACCGCCACCATATTTTTAGTGGTGGCCATTGGGAAAGGTGCGGAAGCCCAGGTTAACCAGCAATATTCCAAACTTAACGTCGGGACCATCATTGTAATGCCCGCTACAAGGGGAAAAGTAGCTGACCCGTTAACGAAAAAAGATGCCCAATTGTTTTTGGAAAGTGAGAATATTACCCAAGCCTTTCCGATGTTACGTGGTAACGGCGATATCAACTATAACAATTATTCAACCAGTGGGAGCTTTATGGCAATCCAACCAGCGTTTCAAGGAAGTAACAACCTAACGATAGAACAGGGGAGAGCCTTTGAAGAAGAGGATGAGCAGAAAAGAAACAAATGCGTCGTCATCGGAGCAGAGTTAGCCAATACCCTTACAGAAAACAATCCTTCAGAACTACTGGGTCAAAGCGTGAGTATTAACAACAGGAAATTTGAAGTGATTGGAATTTACAATCGCGTGGGGGATTCTGGTTCGGGCATGAGCTATGATGATGCTGCCTTTGTACCTTATTCGGCCGGGGAGAGATTTTTACTGGGCACCCGAGCAAACCCCACCATCAACGTTCAGGCCAAAGACATTGATTCTGTGCAATCTGCCATTGAGGATATTACCAATATTTTGAATGACAATCACCGTGCTGGGGGAGCAGATCAGTTTCGTATTATGGATGCTGGCAGCAGACTGGCAGCAGCCCAGGAATCTGCTAAATCCATGTCATTGCTCTTGCTGGCGGTGGCAGCGGTGGTCTTAGTTGTTAGCGGTATCGGTATCATGAATGTGATGTTTGTGACAGTACGAGAAAGAACCCGGGAAATCGGCACCCTAAAGGCTATCGGGGCCAAGAAACAGGAAATATTAAACCAGTTCCTCATCGAAGCCGTTATTATCAGCCTAGCCGGGGGAATCATCGGCGTCATCATGGGTTTTCTAGCCTTGCCTGTATTACGATATTTTGGGCAAAACGTCATTGCCTCGGTAAACGGCGTCTTATTCGGACTTGTTTTTTCAGTGGTTACAGGAGTATTCTTTGGTTTTTACCCGGCCTGGAAGGCGGCAGATTTAAGTCCCCTTGAAGCATTACGCTATGAATAAAGGAGATATTTATGAACAAAAAGCTAATCCTTATCCTGAGTATACTCCTGGCGTTGGGCAGTTTTTCCACCAGCTACGCTGCAGAAGAACCTACCGCCACAGAAACGATTATTACACTAGAAGAAGCCAAAGCAAAGGCCTATGACAATAGCCGGAGCTTAAAGAAATATGAGATTAGTGTAGATAAGGCAAAGTATCAGAAGCAGCAAACCGAGTATGACTATAACAATACCCTAAATGAATACAACAGCTTAGGGAGCAGTCTGGAGTCAAATGACTACTCTGAAAGCATCCTAGAAAAAATGCAACAGCAATATGAAAAGATAGAGTCTTCGTCCGAGAGTGTGAATGATTCAGAGAACAATTACACAGACGCCCAAAAGGAGAAAGAAAATTATCGAAAACAATTAGATTATATTGTTGAAGAACTCTATACTAACATCCTTAGCCAAGAAGACTCCTTACAATCCTTAAACAAAGAATATGAGCTTAAACAATATTCCTTAAATATGGAAAGAAAAAAACTACAAATGGGCAGCAGCAGTCAAGCAGAGGTGGATCAGCTAGCTGCAGAGGTTATAAAGTTAAACAGAAGCATTCTAGAGCAAAGGAGCCAAATTAAAATAAACAAGGGACAGCTAAACGATATGATGGGAAGAGGCTACGACGAAGCGTTACAGCTCACTTCCTTTGAGGTTTCGGTAAAGGTGAATATACCGGAGTATGACCAATTGCTCTCAAGTGCCACCCAGTCCTATTATACCCTCTCACAGCTCAAAAGGGATTTGGATGACCTAGACGATGACCTGGATGATGAGGACGACTACTATCAGTCATTAATTATTCGGCAGAACATTAAGGAGAAAGAACTGCAGGTAGAAGATGAAAAGATAACTATAAGTGAAAAGGTCAACAACTTGGTTGCCAATGTAAGATCAAAACAGGAAAGTTACCAGTTGGCGATTACTAACTATATAACGGCTCAACAATCTTATGAATGGGCTAAGAAGAGATTTGAATTGGGTCAGATATCCAAATTGACTCTACTGCAAAGTGAATTAGACTATCTTACTGCAAAGAACACAAAGGCAGCTAATGGGTATGCTCTTCAATTGGCGCAGCAATCTTTAATGTTGGCCCAGGAAGGAATTGTATAAAGTTTGTTTCTGGTTAAAGCATTTAACCCAGCATATTTTATCAAGTTTTTCAGGTAATTTTAAGTTTAAAATCAGCAAATAATCAGGAAGTATTCAGGGTATTCTCATCTTCTTCAGTTAAGATAATTATTGTAACAACGAAGAAAAATGGAGGTATTACATATGTTGAAAATTAGTAAAAAGATTGTTGGGCTTGCTATTGGTGGGATGTTTCTGGCCGGGTCTATTGCCGGAAATGCCTTTGCAGATTCGGACACAAAAAATGAACTGGATCAGAAAAGAGAGCAATATTACCAAAAATTTGTAGCAGACTTTGCTACCAACTTAGGGGTTAGCCAAGATCAAGTGACAGCTGCCCTTAAAGCGACGAAGAAACAAATGGTTCAAGCAGAGGTACAACAGGGAAAGATCACTCAGGCCCAGGCAGATAAGATTCTTGAGCAAAAAGAAATTGGATTCAGTTTTGGCTTTGGCATGGGTGGCCCACGGCATGATAGAGGCGATCTTACCCAAAATACTAATTTTCTCAATGACGCTGCCAGTGCCCTTGGCATAACTGCTGACGAACTAAAGTCTGAATTGCAATCAGGCAAAAAGTTGGATCAGGTTATAACTGATCAAGGAATGACTATGGAACAATTCCGCCAAAAGATGCCTCAACCCAAATTTAATAAAAAAGATGCAGCCACCAAGAATATTTCAAATCAATCATAATAGAGGTAGTATGAACCCAAGAGACACCTGCGATCATGCAAGTGTCTCTTGGGTTGTTCGCTGGTAAATACACCTATTGATATACATATAAGATTTAGTTGGTTACAAACCGAGCTGCTAGAAGGAAGATATTAATTAGAGTATACGTGTATTTTTCTAAGAGAGATTTATATTTGGTGAGCCAAGTGAAGTGCTCAATGACTTGATGATATTCTATTTCTGTTTTACACTGTTAGAGAAATATAGCCATAAGAGAGGTAAATAGTATTGGCATAGTGATGCTGTCTTTACGGGTCTACCAATATCAGTTTAATTAAGTTTTGACTACGGTAATATAAAGTAAGATAACAAAGGGGCAGATCAGGAATGAAACAATTAAAAGGAATTAGAATATTATTGGTGGACGATGAATCCAATATTCTACAGTTTTTAGAGATTGGTCTGCAAAATGAAGGATTTGAAGTGCAAACTGCCCAGGATGGTATGTCAGCCATAACCCTGATGAAGCAATTTCAACCCCATGTTGTAATTCTGGATGTAATGATGCCTGGTATGGACGGCTTTGAAGTGTGCCGCATGCTCAAAAAAACCGAGAATGTTGCTGTAATCATGCTGACAGCCAGGGATGAAGTGGATGATCGGGTGAAGGGGCTTAATCTTGGGGCCGATGATTACATGGTAAAACCCTTTAGTTTTGAAGAACTGCTGGCCAGGATTTATGCCAGAATTCGAAATCAATTCCCCAATTTATTTGGCAAAGTGGTAGTTGGGCCCTTCCAGATTGATGACCGTCGTAAAGAAATCCAGTTTGAAAACCGGGTCCTGGAATTGTCCCACACAGAATACGAACTCCTTAAGTTCTTAGTTCTTAATCATGGGTTGGTTTTAAGTAAAACGATGATATTGGATAAAGTATGGGGTTATGATTTCGGAGGAGAGGAAAATATTGTTGAGGTGTATATTCGTTCCTTAAGAGATAAGTTGAACGATAAAAATCATCAAATAATACGAACCCTGCGCCGTTCAGGATATCGGGTAGACCTGTCATGAAGAACAAGAAAACCTCTTGGTTTAAAATATGTGCACCAAATTCCCTTCGCATTCAACTGTTATCCCGTTCACTGCTAATTCTAGCTGTTTTACTTGGGTTAATTGGTCTTTTACAATATGTTTTTATGCAAGAGGTAATCTACAGAAATAAAGCGGCCAGCCTGCAGAGTCAAGTAATGTCCATTTCCCGCCATTTTTGGCAGGATTTTAGCTTGGAAAGTGAAAAAAACCGGTCGCCACGTTTTTTTATTCCTGAGGCTGATCTAGCATTTGTGGATACTGCTGGTAATTATTTTGTATTGTCTGAAAGACACGGTAATATAAGGCCTCCCCAATTGAATATCCAAGAATATTTAGCTAGTTTCGAAGGAAGACCCCGGCTTAATTACAAGATAATTAAAGACGACAGTGGAGTGGAGCAACTGGTAGTATTACAACGGGTTTTTGACCATGGCAAGGTGCTTGGGGTTGTTCAAATAAATACTATGACAGGTCCACTTAAGGAATTGCTTTTTCGACAACTGTTCACTTTCTTGTTTCTTTCCCTCATTGCCCTGTTGATGGGATTGCTTAGTTTTTCGCCTATAATTAAAAGAACACTGGTCCCCTTATTCAACATGGTGGATACTGCGGAACAAATTGATGCGGGTAATTTAACCAAGCGTTTCCCAACTCAGCAAGGACAAATGGAGATTGATCGTTTGGCAGATTCCTTTAATGGAATGTTGGATAGGCTGGAAGCCTCCTTTGAAGCAGAAAGAGAAACAAAGGAACAAATGCGTCGCTTTATAGGGGATGCTTCCCATGAACTACGTACGCCGTTAACCTCTATTCACGGCTTCTTGGAGGTATTGCTCCGGGGTGCAGCCAATCAACCGGATCAACTAAATAAAGCCTTAAAAAGCATGTATGGTGAATCTGAGCGTATGAATAAATTAGTACATGATCTTTTGCTCTTAACCAAGCTGGATCATGCACCTCGTCTTGAAGTTAAAGAAGGTTTTCTGGATACCGTTATCCAGGAGATGGAACCTCAACTTTGCATTTTGGCTGGTAACAGAAGGCTACAACTTATGGTTGATTCAAATATAGAATGTAAATTTGATACGGATAAGATGAAACAGGTAATTTTGAATTTGTTTCATAATGCAGTACAGCATACTGACCCTGAAAAGGGCGAAATAAAGATTTCATTATATAAAAGGACGGACGGGGTGCAACTATCTGTTGAAGATAACGGACCGGGGATTAAGGATTTTCATCTGCCAAAGGTTTTTGATCGTTTTTACCGTATTGATGCTTCCCGGACACGTAGACATGGTGGAGCCGGGTTAGGCCTGGCCATAACAAAGGCCATTATAGATGCCCATGGAGGAACGATCAACGTTGAAAGTCTCGAAGGAACAGGAAGTACATTTCATATATGGCTTCCTGCATAAAACTTTTTATTTATCACCCATCGACGGCATTTATACACTGTTTCTTGTGTGTAAGTGCCGTTGGAAAAAACACCCATTTGACAGGGTGTTTTTTATGATGTATATTTAAATACGTGAAATATTTTATACTAAAATAATTTGCAAGTAGGGGTATTTATGACAGATAAAAATATGAAAGAGTACGCCAAGAGAATAGAAACTGCTTTTTCAAAAATAATGAAGAAACTGGGCCCAGAAATGTCTAAACTGGCAGAGGGTTTAACACCGCCACAGTTTTTTGTGTTAAAGCTGCTTCAGACAAATGGGCGCACAGTTACAGAAATTGCAGAGTTAATGAATGTTCAACCCAGTGCTATAACGGCAATATTAGATCGTATGTATAGGAATGGCTTTATTATACGTGAAAGAAATGAAACCGACCGGCGTGTTGTGTTAGTGCAAATTACAGAAAAGGGTAAAGAAGCATTTGTAAAATCGCAACAAAAGCGACAGGATGTCATGTTACATTTTCTAAGCTATCTTGAAAAGGAAGATTTGGATGCTTTACTTGCTATTTATGAAAAAATGGCCAAGATAGTAGAACGCCACAGTAATAAAACTAGCTCATAGGTGCCCGTGTAAAGTTTAAACACGGGCATTTCTTTTTTATATCATTTCCGTTAACAAGAAGGGAGATTGTTCATGAATACAGATTCCAGAAGAAATATATTATTAATAGGACTAATTCTTGGCATGTTTTTTTCTGCATTAGACCAAACCATTGTTGGAACGGCCATGCCTAGAATTATTGGGGAACTTGGTGGCTTAGAAATTTTGACCTGGGTTACCACAGCCTATATGCTATCTTCAACCACAATTGTTCCTATTGCGGGAAAACTAGCAGATTTATTTGGTCGCCGCATCTTATATGTGACCGGTATCTTTATTTTTATGCTGGGGTCTGCCCTGTGTGGCACCAGTCAGAATATGACCGAGTTAATTATCTTTCGTGGTTTGCAAGGTCTGGGTGGCGGTATTATGATGCCAATGGCGATGACAATTGTAGGGGATATTTTTCCACCCGAAAAACGTGGTAAATGGCAAGGACTTATGGGTGCCCTTTTTGGTTTTTCCTCTATTATTGGGCCAACAATAGGTGGCTGGTTTGTGGATTACGCCTCCTGGCGATGGGTATTCTATGTAAACCTTCCGGTAGGGATACTTGCTGCAGTAACGATTTACATCGGGTTGCAGGGAGAGAAGCGCCTCAAGGATAAAGTGGTTATAGACTATTGGGGTGTGGCAACACTGGTAATAGGGATTGTATCTTTACTACTGGGTTTAAGCTTAGGGGGCAAAGATTATCCCTGGAGTTCATGGCAGATTATTGGTTTATTAAGTACTGCCTTTGTATTTTTATTTACCTTTATATTTATCGAAAAAAGGGCAGTAGAACCTATTTTAAGTTTAGACTTGTTTAGTAATAAGGTTTTTCTAGTGACAAATATTATAGGATTTTTAATGGGATTAGGTATGTTTGGTACTATGATGTTCTTACCCTTGTTTCTTCAGGGTGTTGTGGGAGTCAGTGCCACCAGTTCAGGTAATACAATGATTCCTATGATGCTGGCTATGATGATCACCAGTATGCTTGCTGGTCAGCTGATTTCTAGAGTTAGTTTCCGTACCCTATTTGCCACCGGCATGGCTATTATGACTGTGGGTTTTTACCTGCTAAGCACCATGACAGTGCATACCACTCAGTGGGAGGCAATTGCTAATATTATTGTCCTGGGGATAGGAATGGGGCTGGTTATGCCGATACTAACAATAGCAGTACAACAAGCCTTCCCAGCGGAACAAAGGGGAGTTGCCACTTCTGCCACAACCTTCTTCCGCAGTATTGGTGGTACCCTTGGTATGACTGTTTTGGGATTGGTGATGAATCACCAATCAGTGGAGTTACTGAAAAAGGACTTCTTTCCTG
Organism: Desulforamulus reducens MI-1; assembly: GCF_000016165.1. Lineage (GTDB taxonomy): Bacteria > Bacillota > Desulfotomaculia > Desulfotomaculales > Desulfotomaculaceae > Desulfotomaculum > Desulfotomaculum reducens. The sequence goes on from NC_009253.1 coordinate 341,438, forward strand.
TAGTTCAAAAGATACCTGGGCTGCAGTCAGGACCCTTTAGTGGTATGCTGACAAAAGCAGAATCTGATCCACAGGGACTATTCAATGCGCTATTAAGCCCTGAAACATTAAGTAAAATACCTGTGCAATTGCAGGAAATTATATTACCACCCCTTAAAATAGCACTTTCAGATTCACTTCATTTAGTATTCCTGGTGGCTATGGGTATCACCATGCTTGGAATAATAGTGAGCTTATTTATGGGCAATGAGAGGGTTGTAGGAACAAAGGAGAAGGTGCTAGATATCACGGGGGGGCTGAAGAATGCCAGTGAGTCAGCCTTGCATGAAACATAGAAATATTTCAGCCCCTTTCATTCATGGTTAAACCGCAACTAACAATGAGAGGGGCTGAAATATATAACAACCGACACTGGTTGTACGCATGTAAAGAAAACATCTTCTATTCAGGATGAGGCTTTTGGAAAAACAAAGTACCCTGCCTGCGTCTAAATTTCTGAAGCTCAGTGGGTTCAGTCTCCAATAGATGTGCAATATCCTCTTCAAGCAAGTTTTCTTTTATATAAAGTAAACGCATGACGGATATACGTTCCTCGTGGTTCATTAGATGCCAAAGTTTAATTTTACCTGCACTCTTTTGTTCTTCAATACGTCTCAGTCGTTCATTATATTCTTGAAGGTTGCTTTTCATAGTTATCACCCTAAAATTTGTTTTTCTTATCCGTAAATAAGATATCGACTCACTATCAGTTTATAAAAAAGTGATAACAAAAAATATGGCATGTGTCACAGTCTAAGAAATTATTTTTTATAAAAGTCTTTTAACTGCTACCTTAAAAAAGGAATCTCACACGCTGTCTAAATAATGATCTAGATATAAATATATTGTATCCTCTTTCAAGAGATTCATGTAAGCAACCTTTTTAGATTAGTTATATTTCATTAAAATGCAATAATATTAATCCATGGTCTTACCCGATATGTAGGTACAATAGCCATAACTTATTGGACCTTCTTTGGTGGTCTCGCAGGGAAATTCAGGGCATTCAAAGCATAAGGAAATATTTTTGATGAATGCACATTTTGAGATCTTGCAAAACTTATTATCTTTCGGCTTACAACCAACTTCTCCATTTGGACATGTCCCATTAACCATCCTAGGACACTTTTCACAAGCGATGCCGCATACAGCTACTTTCATAGTTTTATCCCCTTTCTTTTACAAAAAATTTAACAGACTTAAAATACCAGGGGTCAGTAATTAAGCTTTAATACCTGCTGCTTCTTTTACTCCTGATTCCGGCCTGGTTGTTAAATACACACCTGTTACGATAATACAGGCACTTAGCATTTTGAACCAACTAAAGGGCTCACCTAAAAATAATAAAGATTGCATGATGGTAAATACTGGTACAAGATTAATAAAGATAGCAGCCTTGGGTGCCCCAATGTTTTGAATAGCAATTAACTGAAACAAATATCCTAGTACCGAGGCAAAAACAGCCATATAAAGAATTGCGAGCCACCCTTCGGTTGTTGCATTTGGCAAATAAGTTAAGGGTTTCTCCCAGAGGACAAAGGGCAGGGCAAAAGAAAAACGGAAAAAAGTTAAGGCAAAGGGTGGGAATTCCCTAACAGCCAGTTTTCCTGTTATAAAGGCACCTGACCAAAAGAGAGCAGCAAGAACCATTAAGATATAGACCCGCTTAGCAGACATAGAACACCTCTGATTACTAATTAGTATTTATCTTTATTTATATTCCATAAGTCGGTTTGGTCTTAAATTTATAAAAACAAGATTATTGTATCATGATGGTTTTTCTTTGTGTTAGTGTTTTAACCATTTATAATATTATTAATATTACAAAAATAGGAATAAAAGGTGGATGATCTCATGATTGCAGGAAAGACAATAGAAGAATGGAAAAAAAGCTTGTCCCTTATTAGAAAAAATTACTGCAACTAAAGAAGTTTTTGGCCAAATCATAAATATGGAAAATTTGCTGAGGCTGTTCAAAAGATTTCCCTTAGCGAAAAAGACGTAAAAGATGCGGGGTTGGTGGCGGACCGGGGGGTGTAACCTTTGGTTTAAAACCAGCGGGGTTTATACAGTGGATGATGACGAGCTATATCTTTTGTTAAGTTCGTTAATAGATACAGAAGATATCCGTTTAGAACCTTCCGCCCTGGCAGGGGTCGCCGGTCCAGTTCGCTTATTTAAAGAACCGGCTGGACAAAAGTATTTAGAAGCAAACAACCTAAAACACAAAACCTCCAATGCCACCCATATTGCCTGGGCCACCGGGGGCAGCATGGTGCCAGCGGAAGTAATGGCATCTTATTATAAAAAGGGACTTAATATACCAGTAACTAGGAAATAATTTATAACCGACCAAAATGCGAGGACCTCCTGATTACGGAGGTCCTTACTGGTATCAGTAATTGACTGCTATAAAGATATCTGGCGAATTTTTTGTTTTACCCTCAGTACCGCTCCCCGGGTCATGCTTAGTTCATCTAATCCCATCTTCAGCAGGTGCTCTGTATATTCCGGGTTGCCGGCCATTTCACCGCACATACCTACCCAGATACCTGCATTATGCCCTGCCTGGACAATTCCCTCCAACAGACGGCATATCGCCGGGTGGGTGGGTTGGTATAGATAGGCTACCTGTTCATTCATACGATCGGCGGCCATAGTGTATTGGATTAGATCATTGGTGCCAATGCTGAAGAAATCAACTTCTTTAGCAAAGATATCGGCTGCCAGGGCAGCTGCCGGGGTTTCCATCATCATTCCCACTTCCACTGGATTGGCTAACTCTACTCCTTCAGCCACCAGTTCAGCCTTTGCTGCCGCCAGTAGTTCTTTGGCCGCCTGTAATTCCTCTAGTGTAGCAATCATGGGAAACATTATGCCAATGTTTCCGTGTCTGCTGGCCCGGAGAATGGCTCTTAGCTGAGTTTTAAATAAACCCTTTTCCGTCAGAGCTAGTCGTATTGCCCGTTTACCCAAAAAGGGGTTAAGTTCTTTGGCTAGCTTTAGATAGGGTAACTCTTTATCTCCGCCGATATCTAGAGTTCTGATGATAACCCTGTGGGGAAAAGCTTCTACTACTTGTTTATAGGACTGGTACTGCTCCTCTTCGGTGGGCAGAGAGTTTCTGTCCATATATAAAAACTCTGTCCTAAAGAGACCAATTTCCTTTACGCCCACTTTCTGTGCTTCAATGATATCACTTAGTTTACCAATATTGGCGGCCAGCCTGACGGGAATACCGTTAGCAGTTACCGCTTTCTCATTAACCAAGCCTTGCAGGTCTCTTTGTTCAGCAACAAACTGTTCCAATTTTTGTTTTAGGCTGCCTAACTTAACCTGGTCAGGATCAATAAATACTTCACCGGTGCTGCCATCTACAGCTACCAGAACACCCGAACTAACTTGCTCTACAATACCAGGAATGCCCACAACTGCGGGGATACCCAGGGAACGAGCCAAAATTGCTGTATGACTGGTTCCACTGCCCACTTCGGTAACAATTGCCGCCACCCGCTCCCTGGATAGTTGAGCGGTATCAGAAGGGGTAAGGTCATGGGCTATCAGTACAGTCTGCTCGGTTAACTCGGCTAAACTCACCTCATTGCGATCAAGTAAAATATTTATCAACCTGTGCCCCATATCCCGCATATCCACAGCCCGCTCTTGCATTTCTGGCACCGGCAGACTTTCCAACATCCGGGCCTGTGCTTCAACCGCCTGATTTACGGCATAGGCAGCATTGTTACCGGCTTTAATTATATTAATTATCTCGCTAACCACCGTCGGGTCTTCTAAAAACATGATTTGAGCTTCGATTATATCTGCCTTTTCTTTACCGGCAGTCTGTGAAACCCTTTCCTTAATTTGCAACAATTCTTGTTTTGCCGAAGCCTGGGCCTGTTCAAACTTTTTGACTTCCGCTTCTAGATCATTTTCAACTAACTTAACCTTAGGAATAATCAAATCCTCTTTTTGATATATCACTGCTTTGGCAATGCCTAGGCCAGTGGAAACCCCAATTCCCCGTAACATATTGCTACCCCCTTTCTATTCTGTAAAGGGCTTACTTAGCAGGTTAGCCAGAGCATTTACTGCTGCTTCTGCCTGATTTCCTTCCGCACTTACTAAAAGTTCCTCTCCGGCCTGGGCAGCTAGGCTCATAACCCCTATTATACTTTTGGCATCTATTTCTTTACCTTTATAGGCCAGCTTTATAGCGGCATCAAATTGGGCTGCCAGCTTGGCTATATGTGCCGCCGGTCTGGCATGAATTCCTGTTGGGTTAACAATAGTGACTACTTGTTTAATCATTTTATGCCTCCACTTTCTATAAACTAATTACTCTTAAATTTGTAAAATGGTATCTTCTCCAGAAGTTACTTCATTTGCAGGGGTTATTTCCATATCCTCAGATCCAATGATAATTACAGGAGTAATGGTAGATAAGCCAGCCTTTTCAATCTGCTTTAAATCTACCTCAAGAAGTTTTTGTCCTACCGTAACCTTTTGCCCTTCGGAAACCAGAGCTTTAAAGCCTTGGCCCTTTAAGGAAACGGTATTAATGCCTACATGCAACAGGATTTCTATGCCGTTTTCTGTTTTTATGGTTAAAGCATGGTTGGTAGGAAATACTTGAACAACAGTTCCTGCCACAGGTGCTATAAAGGTACCCTCTACTGGCTCAATGGCTACTCCGTTGCCCAGCAGTTTTTGTTTAAAGGTCTCATCAGGTACCTGTTCTAAGGGAATAACCTTACCGCTGGCAGGAGCCTTAATCATAGTTTTGCTGGCAGAAACGTTAAGCTCAGGTAAGGGTTTAGCCCCTTCTGCTGTGGCTGAAACAGTATTAGTCATTAGACTGCGGATTTCTTCTTTTAAGCTGTCGGATTGGGTGCCAAAAATAATTTGCAGGTTTTTACCCATTTCCATAACTCCAGAAGCACCTAGAGCCTTAAACACATCTTTTTTAACCATGTCTGGATCTTTTACAGTTACCCGCAAACGGGTAATGCAAGCATCCAATATCTCAATATTATTAGCTCCTCCCAGGGCATCTAATACCTTGTGCGCTAAATCAGAACCGGTACCTTGGTTTTCTACTGCAGTAATTTCATCTTCTCGGCCCGGTGTTTTTAAGTTCAACATTTTTATAGCGGTATTAAAGACTACAAAATACAGACCTCCGACAACCAGGCCCACTGGCCACAGCAACAGCTGGTTATGACCATATTTATAGGACAATAGATAATCGATGAAAGAGGCAGAGAAAGTAAATCCTAAATGAATATCAAGCAAATTTGTTACAAAACCAGACACACCGGCCATTAGTACATGGAAGACAAATAACACAGGTGCCACAAAAATAAAGGAAAATTCTATTGGTTCGGTAATACCCGTCAGGAACGAGGTAAAGGCTGCGCTGGCCATTAATCCTGCGATAGCTTTTTTGCGCTCGGGCCTGGCGTTACGGTAAATGGCAAAGGCGGCAGCGGGCAGACCAAACATCATTATGGGAAACTCGCTGGCCATAAAGGTTCCGGCTGTTGGATCCCCAGCGAAGTAACGGTTAAAATCTCCTTTTACAATTTCCCCGGCAGCAGTTACATACTGACCGAATTCATACAAGAAAGAGGGATAGTAAACGTGGTGCAGGCCAACTGGTATCAGTAAACGTTTGCCGGCGGCAAACAAGGCAGGACCAAAACTGGAACTAACCGCAACCTGACCTACGGCATCAATGACATTCTGTATGCTGGGCCAAACCACGGCAGAAATTAAAGCAATCACTACACCGGCCACAGCGGTAATAATGGGAACAAAGCGCTTCCCGGCGAAAAAGCCCAGGTATTGGGGCAGCTTAATTTGATAAAACCTTTTATACAATAGGGCAGCGGTAATACCCATGATAATGCCGGAAAATACCCCCATGTTAATACTGGGGTCCACTGCTTTCAGTACTGCTAACAGGATTAACTGCCCTACTACAGCGGCCAGAGCGGCTACCGACTGTCCACCAGAAAAACCAATGGCAACCCCCACGGCAAATATCAAGGGTAGGTTGGCAAAGATAGCCAACCCAGCTTCCTTCATGGCAGGCATGTTGAGTAAATCTTTCTCACCAAACCTGAGCAGTAAACCGGCAGCAGGTAACACAGATACAGGCAGCATTAAAGATTGTCCAACCATCTGTAAATACTTAAATGCTTTTTTCATGCCCTTCACTTCCTTTTTAATTAGTTTTTCTTTTTAATTTGTTTTTTATTTGTTCAAAAAAAGCTAATGGCGCGCACATTATGCTTTTTTGGCAGATCAGAAAGTATAAATTTTATATGATTTGCATAAGGGCAAACTAAGCTTCCGCCGGCGTATAAAGACTTGGCGCAAGCCAAGTTTTTCTAAATTAAGACATGTATAAGCAAAAAGGTATAAGTCATCAAGGTAAGCTTAAACTGAATGACAATATTAAGTTTTGTTACGGCGGATTCGCTCGATATGCATAGCTAAATAACCTATTTCATCCTCCGGCACGGGTATACCTAAGCCTTCTTCCAGAATATTACTCATCTGTCTGGCTATCTCATAGGAGTTGCTAAACTCTTGCTTTAGCTTATCCAAAAACGGGTTCTCAATGGTAGTTTTATTTACTAACCTGTGGATGCAGCTTTGCAAATGCGAAAGTAGCCGGGTATATTCTAAACCCCCATGTTCTTTTATGGGACCAAATTGGGATTCAATATATTTTACTGCACGATTTATTACTTCGGCATGCTTTAAACTTTGGCTTACGTGACGGTTATGCCTGGCTGAGTGTAAGTGTAATGCTATGAAGCCAATTTCTTCGGGCGGAATGAAAATATTCATTTTTTCTAAAATTAATACCGCCCCTTGCTTAGCTATACTAAACTCCTTTGGATACATGGCCTCAATTTCTGCAAGAAAAGGGTTTTTAATCTCCATCCCCTGGGCTAACCTGATTAGAGTAAAATTGATGTGATCTGCCAGAGCTACATGTACCCGAGGATGCAGTCCTTCTCCTAATTGGGCTTTAGCCAGTTCAATGATGTTCTGGGTAACATTGATCACCGCAGGGTCAACCTGTTCCATTAAGGCTAAAGCCTTTTGATCAGTAACACCTTCCGGAACAACATAAATTTTTTCATATTTTGGATTAGACAAAATATCTCCGGATTTACGACCAAAACCCATGCCTTTGCCCAGCAAAATGACATCTTGCCCCTTTGGGGTATGAGCTATAACTGCATTATTACTAAGTACACGTTGGATAGTAAACGGACCATGAGGAGTTTGCAAGCATCTCCCTCCTAATTTTGCCAAAATAAAAGCCAGTAAGACATAATTTTATTTTAGGTATTCCTAAATAAAATTATGCTTACTGGCTCATGCCGTCCGTTTACGTAACACGCCAGAAAATTTCTGTTAAATTTATATTAAGAATAGCATAAATATTGTAGCTAGGACAAGGTCCATTTATTGGTAGGCTTAGTTGGACGAGAGATTTAAACCAAGGCGGGTAAGTCCATCTGTGAGCTTGTAGAAAGAGTAGTTAATAGACCCTAATATTTTTGTTTTCAATAAATCACACGGAAGGGATTATTGTTAGAATATAGAACTTTTTTCCAAGGAGGTAAGTAATATGTCTATTAATTTGATTAAAGGTCAAAAAATAGATCTTTATAAAATGAAACCCGGAGTCAGAAGCATTTCCATGGGTATAACCCTTTGCGGCCCCATAAATAATTTTTTTGTCACAGCGATACTTACTGGCAGTTCAGGAAAGGTTGAGGATACGAAAAATTTTATTTTCTATGATAACTTAAGTAATCATGACGGTTCTGTTTTGATGACAAAGGACACCCCTCCACAAGTTAATGTTCATCTTGATAGGGTGCCCCTGGGGTTGACAGAATTGATACATATGTTAAAAATAGGCAGAAAAATGAATTCGAAAAAAACCAGATGTCACTTGGAATAGTAGATACGTCTATTTTTGGACGTTGAGGTGAAATGAATGGATGAAAATATTTTTATAAGAATTTTAACCATGTGTTTTTATTATTTGTCTTCTCCGGAAGACAAAAACTACCTTGTCAACAGAATGAATCCATTCCTATCTAAAAAGAGAATTCAGGGATCCTTAACTTTAAACACATTGGCAAAGGAAGCACCACTCTTCTCCTCTGCACAGAAACTTCTTTTAATGACTTATTCTCATATGTATATTCTCCTGCGGGATAGAAATCTACTGGAAGATACCAGTCTAAAGCAAATTCGTCAAATTTTTTCAGTTTCCGAAGACTTTGTAGCCTTTTACATGCGATCCATGCGAAGGGCCCACTACCGACAATGGATTCATGAGGATAACCTTTTGGAGTGCATATTAAATCCCTGCGAAGATTTTCGAAAGTGGGCAGAGGATACTACCTTTGGGGCAATACAAGAAGGTTGTAGAGGTTACCCCGAGGGTACAGTTTTGTTGGCATGGCGGAGAAACACTGCTAAGGGGACTGGAATTTTATAAGCAGATTGTTGAATATCAAAGGAAATACAGCAGGGAGCATAACAAAATCCTCAATACCCTACAGACAAATGGAATCTTATTAAATAGCGACTGGAATACTTGGTTTGGGAATAATCGGTTCCGGGTTGGAATCTCCTGTGACGGACCAAGTAATCATGACCAACAGAGGAAAGATCATACTGGGAGCGGGTCCTTTGAGCAGGTTGCAAAAGCTATAACGGAATGTAGGAGGAAAGATTATAGAACCCACTGTGGTGGGGTGTTGGCAGTGGTAACGCCAACTATGCTTGATCGCCAGGAAGACATACTGGCAGAATTTTGCTTGGAAAAGAAAATGTTTTTCCAAGATGCTTTAAATTTAGTTCAGTTGGTTCGGCAAAAAATTTAAACTGGACGGAAGGAGGGAGTCCTGATGGAGCTAAGTAATATTGAACTTGAATTTGCCAGAAGGTTATCATCTTCAGAACAAGCAACCTATGAAGGTTGGAATAATTATACCGATGTTGATGGTTGGGAAGAATGGGATCATTATGAGGAAGAACTATAAAATTTACTATTGTATACAAAATAACGACAAATTTGCAAATTTTAGTAGGACATCTTAGGTTTTTATAGAATATATAGTTACAATCAGGAACAAAAAGCCGTCTTATGTCTATAAGAAAATAATTAAGCTAAATTCTTTTTTTTGATAAACCAAAATAAATACGAAGGAGGATTTATCTTGGCTGTTAATTTGCAAAAAGGTCAAAAGGTTGACTTAACAAAAGGGAGATCTAACCTTTCAAAGGTGGTTGTTGGCCTGGGATGGGATACTAACAAATTTGATGGCCCAGACTTTGATTTAGATGCGTCTGCTTTCCTGCTTGGCGAGAACGGCAAATGCGCTAGTGCCGATGACTTTGTTTTTTATAATAACTTAAAACATGTTAGCGGTTCTGTTATGCATATGGGAGATAACCTTACTGGTGATGGTGATGGTGACGATGAACAGATTACCATTGATTTAAGCAAAGTACCTGCCCATATTCATAAAATTGCTATTACCGTTACCATTCATATGGCCAAAGAACGTAACCAGAATTTCGGTCTGGTTTCCAATGCCTTTGTTCGTGTGGTAGACGATAGCAACGGTTCTGAGCTGCTACGCTATGATTTAAGTGAAGATTACAGCATCGAAACCGCCCTGGTATTTGCAGAACTCTACCGTCACGGTTCCGAATGGAAATTTGCTGCAGTTGGTCAAGGCTTCAACGAAGGCTTGCAAGGATTGGTTAATCTATATGGTTTAGCCTAAGGAGGGAATTAATTCGTTGATTAACTTACAAAAGGGGCAAAAGATTGATCTCACCAAAACCAACCCTAACCTTTCGAAGATTATGGTTGGTTTGGGTTGGGATCCAGTTAAAAGCGGTGGTGGTGGTTTCCTGGGTGGTTTATTTGGTGGAGGAAGCCCCAACATTGACTGCGATGCGTCAGTTTATCTTTTGAATGCCAATGGAAAGCTAGCCAAGGATAAAAACCTTGTTTATTTTGGTAATAAGACAAGCCCTTGTGCAAGTGTTCGTCATGCCGGCGATAATGTTACCGGGCAAGGTGATGGTGATGATGAACAAATCTTTATTGATCTGACTCAGGTACCTGCCGATGTTCACCGCTTGGTATTTGTAGTTAACATTTATGATTGCGTGGCACGTAAACAGCATTTCGGCATGATTCAAAATGCTTTTATCCGTGTTGTAAACAGTGCCAATGGCCAAGAGTTGTGCAAGTTTAATTTATCGGAAGGTTACGAGGGAAAGACTAGCCTGATCACCGGCGAGGTTTATCGCCATAATGGTGAATGGAAGTTTGCTGCCATTGGTGAAGCTACCACAGACCCCGGTCTAAAATCCTTAACCCAAAGGTACTTGTAGAAAAAAATAATTCTGAGGGGGTATATGTTTTGATATCTCTGGCAAAGGGTCAAAAGATTGATTTAACTAAAAGCAACCCTGGATTAAGCAAAATTCTTGTTGGTCTCGGTTGGGACACCAATAAGTATGATGGTGGTCATGAATTTGATTTAGATGTTGTTGCTTTCCTGGTGAATGCCGAAGGCAAAGCCACCGGGGACAGTGCCTTTATTTTTTACAATAATAAGCAAGATGCCAGTGGTTCCGTTATTCTCTCCGGTGATAACCGCACCGGCGAGGGTGATGGCGACGATGAATATATAAAGATTAACCTGTCTGGTGTGCCCGCAGAAGTTGATAAAATTGCTGTTTGCATCAATATCCATGATGCGGCAACTCGCAGCCAAAACTTTGGACAAGTTTCCAATGCCTACGTTCGCGTGGTAAATGATGAAACAAATGAAGAACTTATGCGCTACGACCTGGGCGAAGATTACTCCATCGAAACGGGTCTTGTGGCCTGCGAAATCTATCGTCATAATGGCGAATGGAAATTCAATGCAGTGGGAAGTGGTTTCCAAGGGGGACTGGCATCCCTGGCCGCAACCTATGGCTTAAACGCTGGCTAAATAATTGACGAACTTTACGCAAAGGGGTGCTGTCTAGGCACCCCTTTCTTAGAAAGTACGTGTCAAATTGATTAAGGGGTGGATGGTATTGGGTTTATCCGGTTTCAACTTTAGTATAAGAGAGAATAGACAAGACAATACAGGAACTTAAGGACTATTTAAGGAGGCTTTTATTAATTGGAAGCTGTAACAACGTTTTTGACCGGGCTGGTTGCCAACTATGGCCATTTTTTCTCCTGGCAGGATATTCACAGGGTTATGACTGACCCTGTGAGTTGGGGCATTGTTTTTTGGTTAGTTATCCTGGAAGGGCTGCTATCCTGTGATAATGCCTTGGTATTGGCAGTGGTAGTGAACAAACTACCGAAACATCAACAGAAAAAAGCATTGCTCTATGGTATTTGGGGAGCGTATTTCTTCCGTTTTATTGCAATTGGCCTAGGAACATATTTAGTAAAGATAAAATGGGTGCAAATTCTAGGTGCGGGATATCTGCTATGGATGGCAGGTAAATTCTTCCTCTCTAAGGGTGAGGAAGCAGATGAAGGTGATGGAGAAGCGAAGGTAAGCGGCTTCTGGTTAAAAATGGTTGGACCCTTTTGGGCCACTGTAATAACGGTTGAATTAATGGATATCACCTTTAGCGTCGATAGTATCCTGGCAGCCTTTGCTATGAGCAACGAAGTTTGGGTTTTGTTCATGGGAGGGATATTAGGTATTTTGATGATGCGGGGTGTAGCGACTATTTTCATCAAATTGCTTGAGAAATATCCCGAGCTGGAGGCGTCGGCATATGTTTTGATCGCTTTAATTGGCGGTAAACTGATGGGACAAGCCTTTGGCTACCATATACCCCATGGCATTTTCTTCTCTATAATGGCGGCTGTATTACTGGGCACCATTGTGCTTCATCACTTGCGAGAAGGTGGTAATAAAGCAGCATGATTCACTTTGCTTATTTCAAAGAGGAACAAAGGAAAAAGATGTTCTTTATTCCTCCGGTCGAATTACGAGAGGATCATGATAAGGACACTTTGGCCCATGCCTTAGGGGCTACCCTGTATATGCCGGGTACTGCCAACAGGGCCATTGATAAAGTGATTAACAATGAAATCCCCGGTCTTACCTCTACGGTTCTTTGTCTTGAGGATGCGGTAGACGATCGGGAAGTTGAAGATGCTGAGGAAAACCTTGCTTTGCAGCTGGGGACTCTGCTTGCAATGGCAGAAAAGGGGAGTTCGCTCCCCTTTATCTTTGTTAGGGTTCGCAATGTGGAGCAATTTAAAAGGCTGACCCAAGTCCTTGGGGAAAGCATCCATGTGTTAACCGGTTTTGTATTTCCAAAATTTGACATGATGGCCGGTCAGGAATATTTTGCACATCTTACTACAATTAATAAAACTACGAAGAAAACTATATATGGCATGCCCATATTAGAGGGGCCATCCGTGATTCATCTGGAATCAAGGGTAAGAGAGATGCTAAAAATTAAGGAACTGCTTGATCAATACAAGGAGTTAGTATTAAATGTACGCATGGGAGCAACGGATCTTTCTGGTTTGTATGGTCTTCGCAGGAGCCCGGAACTTACCATCTACGATGTCTCTGTAATTCGAGACTTTATTGCAGATATGGTCAACATATTTGGTAGACCTCAGGATGGTTACGTGATCTCGGGTCCGGTATGGGAATATTTCAATAACACGGCAAGGATGTTAAAGCCCCAGTTAAGAAAAACCCCTTTTCAAGAACAGTATGGCAGAGCAGGAGAAAGCTTCCGCTTAGAGCTTCTTGGCAGATACATTGATGGATTAATGCGTGAAGTTATGCTTGATAAAGCAAACGGCTTAGTGGGGAAAACCATCATTCACCCATCCCACATTTTGCCCGTTCAGGCTATGTATGTGGTAACACACGAAGAATATTGTGATGCCAAAGATATCTTGGCCAATGGTGGAAACGGTGGGGTAACCAAGAGTGTGTACGGTAATAAGATGAATGAAGCCAAACCTCATATTAACTGGGCAAAGAAAATCATGATTTTAGCAAAGATATACGGGGTGTTAAATGAGAGGTATGACTATACAAGCATTATCTACGAAGGAGAAAAACTACAAAATATTGGATAACCTGATGGTAGGGATAAGGATGGAAGAAAATCCTTATTCCTTAACCATCGATAGCATATTCTCAATGGCAGCCAGGAACAACCCCAAGAGAAGTTTTTTATTTGTTAGTAAGTTAATCGGCAAACATATTCCGGTTCTACCCAATGTACCCCTGATAACAGGCTTTCTCTTAGCATCCCGGTTGGCTGAATTATGGGGACTTTCTGTAGGCAAGGAAACCATTAGGCATGCGGTAGCTAGTTTATCCGCTGGGGTTAATAATGAATTTCATCCACCATCCTATTCATTCCCAGGGAAGGCGTTATTTATTGGTTTTGCAGAAACAGCAACAGCCCTGGGCCACGCAGTCTTTAGTTCCTGTACAGGAAATATCAATTTCCTACATACAACGAGAGAAAACCTAGAAGGTAACCACGATACTATCTATTTTACAGAAGACCACTGCCATGCTCCGGACCAGCGGTGTCTTATCTGTCAAGGGTCCATAATGAAAGATAATGATTTGCTGGTATTGGTTGACGATGAAATCACCACAGGTAATACCTGTTTGAATATCATAGAGACCTTACAACAGAAATATCCGCAAAAGAGATATGTCATACTAACCATCTTGGATTGGCGTTCGGATGAGGCGATGGCAAAATATCGCCAGGTTGAGGGTGTATTAGGGGTTAAAATAGACGTCCTTTCTCTGTTAAAAGGACGGTTCTGGTACCAGGGGGAGGCTCCGGTTATTCCGCAATCACCCATTGCCCCGGAGGAAGGAATGCCTTGTGTAAGAAGCTTGTACAAGGAAATGGGTTTTCAAGTAGCTACTGTCTTGCCAGATGGCTCAAAGGTTTCCTATCTTGGTTATACTGGGCGCTTTGGCGTGGGTGTCAAGGAAACTAAACAGGCCCTGCTTAGAGCAAAGGAAATTGGCTATGAGCTTTTACAAGTTAGGAAAGGCAAGAAAACCCTTTGCCTGGGAACCGGAGAGTTTATGTATATCCCCTGTCTCATTGCCAAATACATGGGGGAAGGAATTATGGTACAGTCCACCACCCGAAGTCCGGTGCATCCTTACCTGGGCACGGACTATGCGGTAAAATATGCCATAAACTTTGAAGATCCCCATAACCCCGATGTTAAAAATTATATATACAATATTCCTCCTAATTATTATGATGAGGTATTTGTTTTTTGGGAGCGAAAAGTTGTGCCGGAACAAGTGAAGCCCTTTGTCCAAGCACTTCATAAACTAGGAATTGAAAACATTGTATTTGTTTACTTCACTGATGGTGCGGGAGGTGTTTCTAATCGAACAAATTGCTGATTTTGACAGATACGGCACACTGAATGCTTACCCCAAAGTACCTGACCCGAGACCCCTTGGAAGTTACTCCTCCCAAGATGTTATTTTTCTCTTAAAAGATATCGGCCCTTATATTCAGGAACAAGGCAACGAGGCAAGAGAAAAGGCAATTCAAAGTGGCAAGCACTATTCAGAAATGCTTCCCATTGAATATGAGCCCACCCAAGAATATATTGATTTGTTCCATAAGTCCCTCAAAGAAACCGGTTACAGACTGGCCCTGGCCACCGCCATTGTTGCGGAAACTATTTTAAAAAAGAGGGGCAAGAATCTGGTTTTGGTGTCCTTGGCCAGAGCCGGTACCCCCATAGGTGTCCTTATAAAAAGATACATACAGCAATTCCACGGTGTCAAAGCACCCCATTACAGCATTTCCATTATCAGGGACAAAGGAATTGACAAGAACGCCCTGATCTATATCCTGCAGCAACACCCTGGTTGTGAGGTTCAGTTTCTGGACGGGTGGACTGGCAAAGGTGCCATTACAATGGAACTAATCAAATCAGTCAGTGAATTTGAAAAGGAATTCAAGATGCCCCCGGATACAATCAGTAAGGATATGGCTGTGCTGGCGGACCCGGGCTATTGCGCAAATATTTTTGGCACAAGGGATGATTTTTTGATTCCCAGTGCCTGCCTAAACTCCACCGTATCTGGCTTAATGTCCAGAACGGTTTGTAGAGAGGACCTACTGGGACCTTTGGATTATCATGGTGTAAAATTTTACCGTCAGCTTCAGATAAAAGACCTTTCCAATTATTTTGTTGATGTAGTATCTGATTATTTTGCGAAGGCCCAGACAAAGGCCAAAACTATACTCCAACACAATCCCCAATTTGGCATAGATGAATCGCCGGCCTGGCTTGGCCAAAAAGATACCACTAGGGTCCAGTTGGAGTATGGCATCAAAAGCATCAACTATGTAAAACCAGGAGTGGGGGAAACAACCAGAGTATTACTGCGAAGGATTCCCTGGAAAATCCTTGTTAGAGACATGAACAGTCCGGATATAAAGCATGTGTTACTCCTGGCAAAGGACCGTGGAGTGACGGTGGAGGAACACCCTAATCTTAGCTATTCCTGTTATGGACTGATCAAGAATCTGGAGGATAGAAAATGATCTTTGCAAGTGATTTGGACCGTACTCTGATCTACTCCGGGAAGTTCCTTACTGAATTCCAGGGTAAGGTAAAAGCCGTGGAAACAGGCAAATATTACTCCTACATGACTGAACGGGCGGCGGAGTTGCTAAAGCAGGTGGCAGCTAGGATCACCTTTGTACCCTGTACTACCAGAACCATAGAGCAGTATCGACGGATTCAATTTTTTCAAGGGGAGATAGTACCTCAATTTGCCATTGTAAGTAATGGTGCCAATATCCTGTTAGAAGGTACGGAAGATAGTACCTACAGAAATCATATTACACGAATCCTTGCAAATGAGTGTCTGGCAGGGGATGAAATTCTAAAAGAGATAAATAAGCTGTTAAGTGCGAAGTGGGCACAACCAATGAGGCAGGCTGATGGGGTATTCCATTATTGTATAATTGACAGGGATAAGGCCCCGCTGGAAGAATTGATTGCTTTCAGTCAATGGGCCAGCACACAGAAATGGAACGTCTCCATTCAGGGAAGAAAGCTTTATTTAGTACCTCTGGTTATCAATAAGTGGTCAGCCTTAGAAAGAGTAGCCAGCATCATAGGAGACACCAGAGTTTTTGCGGCCGGGGACTCTTTATTGGATCTGCCGCTGATGCAAGGGGCCCATTATGCCGTCTCACCAGCCCATGGTGAACTGTACGAGCAGTTCAGTGAGTTGGGCAAGTGGACATTTACAGAGACCTCTGGGATTAGAGCCGGCGAGCAAATCCTGGAGATGGTGTTAGAGAAAATGTAAGACAAGGAGGGGCGAAAGTGAAACACAAAATTTTGTATCCAGGAGCATTTCCTTTGGTTCAGCTTAATCTGGAGCAAGGGGAATCGGTAAAGGCTGAGTCAGACGCTATGGTTGCCATGTCTTCCACCATCGACGTGGAAGGAAAGATGGATGGTGGGCTGTTGGGAGGACTTGCCCGTATGGTAGCGGGAGAGAGTTTTTTCTTTCAGACCCTAACTGCCCGTAGGGGGGCCGGAGAAGTTCTCTTGGCTCCAGCGGTGCCCGGAGACATTATTGACGTAGAACTCGATGGCTCCTATAGCCTGATGGTACAAAAGGATGGTTTTCTTGCTGGTTCTGCGGGAATTCAGGTGTCCACTAAAATGCAAAACCTTTCACAGGGGTTATTCTCAGGGGAAGGTTTTTTCGTCGTTAAGGTTAGCGGACAGGGAATTGTATTTATTAATACCTATGGAGGAATTCATGTAATCAACCTTGAACCAGGCCAGGAATTTGTTGTGGATAACAGCCATTTAGTGGCCTGGCCTGAGTATATGAATTTTTCAATCGAAAAGGCATCCAGCGGTTGGATTTCGACCTTTACCTCGGGGGAAGTAGCTGTCTGCAAGTTCAGAGGACCAGGACCGGTCATTATCCAAACTAGAAACCCACGGGGTTTTGGAAATTGGATACGTCAATTCATACCTCCTTCCAGAAACTAAAGCGCACTGTTCAAGATGTCCGGGGAATGAGTTATAAACACTTAATCCGTTTTAATATGGGCAGGAATTTTAATGCAGAAACAGCCATTGTGGTGGCTGAACTTTACAGGTATAAAGGGGAGTGGAAGTTTAACCCCATTGCCATGGGTTATCAGGGAGGGTTGGCGGCCCTTTGTGGCAGTTTTGGTATTGATGTATCAGACAATCCAACTAACCAACCAGCCCAGGCGCAAGCGGCACCCACCATAGAAAGGGAACCACAACCAAAGCCCGTACCGCCACAACCGAAAATTAACCTTTCTAAGATTGAATTAAAGAAAAAGGGTGAAAAGATTAACCTAGAAAAGAAAGTAAATAATCGGTTAGGCGAAATCTTAATCAACCTAAATTGGAGTCGGAAACCAATTAATCAGGGCGGTGGGGGATTCTTTGCCAGTATTTTTGGCAGTGGGAATAAAGGAATTGACTTGGATTTAGGCTGCATGATAGAAACAAAAGACGGCCGCAAAACGGTTGTTCAGGCCCTGGATAATGACTTTGGTGATTTAGATTTCTGGCCCTTTGTCTCCCTTAACCCAAGGAACAGCTTCTTTGTGTCACGGTGCAAGGACGTATGTATGAACGAAGAGGCTGGGAAAATAAAGAAGGCGAATAGTAGTTAGCGCCGGAATATTTTATCCATGTGTTTGCTACGGTTTTTTACTATTTTAAAGATTTCTGTGCGTTGGGTAATAGCGATAGTGAAAACTAACGATGTTGCCAATGCTGCCAAAAACTCACTCACACCAATCACCTGCCAGCAATCTTGTACTTTAGTTATATTATAATTGTCTAATTATAATACCCTGTAATATTCACCAAAAAAGGAAGGGAGCATGATACATGATACCGGGTAATGCTCCCTTCGACAATTAGAAATGTTTTAATTAATATGGTATAGTCAATACCTGTTACTGATGAGATAGCTAGAAACTTTTACTTATATTTTACTTGATATTAGTAAAATGACATGGTAAAATAAAATTTTTGCCGTTGCTTGAGGCAGTGAGAAAACTACCAAAAAACTTTCACTTGAAACAAAGCGAGAGATATGGTAAAGGACTTGAGTGCAGGAGAGGGGAGCAGAATTCCCAGTGTAGCGGTGAAATGCGTAGATATTGGGAGGAATACCAGTGGCGAAGGCGGCTCTCTGGACTGTAACTGACACTGAGGCGCGAAAGCGTGGGGAGCGAACAGGATTAGATACCCTGGTAGTCCACGCCGTAAACGATGAGTGCTAGGTGTTGCGGGTATCGATCCCTGCAGTGCCGCAGTAAACACAATAAGCACTCCGCCTGGGGAGTACGGTCGCAAGACTGAAACTCAAAGGAATTGACAGGGGCCCGCACAAGCGGTGGAGTATGTGGTTTAATTCGACGCAACGCGAAGAACCTTACCAGGGCTTGACATCCTACGAAACTTATAGAGATATGAGCCTTATCCTTCGGGATAACGTAGAGACAGGTGGTAGCGACCGATAGTGAACCAGTACCGTGAGGGAAAGGTGAAAAGCACCCCGGGAGGGGAGTGAAAAAGAACCTGAAACCGTATGCCTACAAACTGTCGGAGCACTATTCGAGGTTCGATATTCGAGATTCGAAATTCGAATGCATGTCATATCTTACGGGTCAAGTAAAAAAGACCCTAAAGGAATGCGTGTATCGAACCACGAACTTCGAACATCGAACTTCGAAGTGTGACGGCGTACTTTTTGTAGAACGGACCGGCGAGTTACATCTAACGTGCAGGTTAAGGCAGGAAAGCCGGAGCCAAAGCGAAAGCGAGTCTTAAAAGGGCGAGAGTGTACGTTGGAGTAGACCCGAAACCTGGTGATCTACCCATGTCCAGAGTGAAGCTTTAGTAAAATAAAGTGGAGGCTCGAACCGACCTTCGTTGAAAAGGAGGCGGATGAGGTGTGGGTAGGGGTGAAATGCCAATCGAACCAGGAGATAGCTGGTTCTCCCCGAAATAGCTTTAGGGCTAGCCTCGGTGGATGAATAACGGAGGTAGAGCACTGAATGGGCTAGGGGCCTTCACGGGTTACCGAACCCAATCAAACTCCGAATGCCGTTATTTTAGAAACCGGGAGTCAGACTGCGGGTGCTAAGATTCGTAGTCAAAAGTGAAAATTGTACGATTGGAGCGAGAAAAGGCCGCAGAGAAAAGGTCCAAGCGACTGTTTACCAAAAACACAGGTCCCTGCTAAAGCGAAAGCGAGGCATAGAACCGAAGCCCCAGTAAACGGCGGCCGTAACTATAACGGTCCTAAGGTAGCCTTAGGCCATGTGCCATGAGCCGTGAGCTAAGGTTAAGAATATATGACGCAATACTAAATAGCTGTTCAGTTTTGAGAGAACATAAATTGTTTGCTCAAAGGAAAAGCCAAAAAGCTCATGGCCCAAGGCCCACAGCCCATGGCTGACCTAAAAGTAATACCCAATAGCATAAAGTTTCTGGTGGCGATACCGGAGGGGGTACACCTGTTCCCATCCCGAACACAGCAGTTAAGGATCGCAACGGCTTTGAAACGATTGGCTTAATAACAAGGTTATTAATTAGCCATTGCGGGTGAAGCTTTTATTATTTGTCCAGAGATAGTTATATGGGCCGATGGTACTTGGAGCTCACGCTCCTGGGAGAGTAGGTCGTCGCCAGAGTAATTTTTAACACCCACAGTCATAGGCTGGGGGTGTTGTTTTTTTAGGCAAATAATAAGTTTTAGGGGTATTTTGACAAAAAACTATATCAATAAGGCCAGATTTGCCTGGACAGAGATAGAAAAAGCAAAGTGGTGTTTAGAAAATTATAAAACTTTCCGACTTGCATAAGGGCAACTAAGGCTTACGCCGTCGCTAAAGGCTCTCGTCACCTATAGGGTATGGCGTAAGCCAAGTTTTCTTTAAATTAAAAGGGTGGTATGACGATAATTCTGGTGTGGGAGTCCAAAAAGGTTACTAGTCTAAGGAGTTACATTTTCGACCGAGTCGGTAAAGTTTTGGTCGAGTTATAAAAACAATGATCCCTTGAGAAAAATAATAACTGAATATTGAAAAAATAACTGTTGATATTTGAGCAATAAATTGGTATTCTCATTTTAAGTTGTGGCTTTCTAGTCACCACGTAGAGCAGGATAGGGTGAACTGCCAAAGTTTTTGTACCTATGCTGCTCCCATGATAACAAAAGCCGCCTCCTGCTTAGATTATAAAGCATTAGACGGCTTTTCTTTATTTGGTGTTATTTTTCCACATTACCACATAATCTTTCACCCATTGTCTTGATATTGTATCCTTTACCGAACATTCTGCATGGGAAAACAATTATCATAAATTAAACAAATATTAATTAATTATAAAATCTTTTAGGAGGGAGGTACTTAGCCATTAATAATTTGAATGATCGAAAAAGAATTGAGCGGGAATTTAGAGAAAATCCAGTACTAGCCGGCGTTCTTATAGATAATCCTTATGAAGGGTTTATTGTTGTTAATAAAGATGGTTTTGTAACATTTATTAGCAATCTTTACCTTGATACTATAAATTTAACAAGAGAGGATACTATAGGTAAACATATTACAGAGGTTCATGAAAATACAAAACTAACCCAAGTTCTAGAGACAGGAAAACCAATTTCATATGATTATTGGGAAACTAAAGGAATGACACTTATTGTTGTACGTTTTCCAATACTTAACAATGCAGGCGATTTAATTGGAGCAGTTGGAAAGGCAGTTTTTGTTGATATACCCTCAGGAAAAACGTTGGCCAATAAACTAAAACAATTGGAAAAAGAAGTAGAATTTTACAGGCAAGAGTTATACAAATTTTACAATGCAAAATACACTTTTAATGATATGATCGGAGAAAGCGATGCAATTAAAAAAGTAAAAAAAATAGCTCAAAAAATTGCATTATCTGAATCAACGGTATTAATTACAGGGGAAAGTGGGACAGGTAAGGAGTTGTTTGCCCAAGCTATTCATAATGCCAGTTACAGGTCTCGGTTTCCCTTTGTACGAATAAATTGTGCGGCTGTACCGGAGAACCTTCTTGAGGCAGAGTTATTTGGATATGCTGAAGGGGCCTTTACTGGAGCTAAAAAGGGTGGAAAGCCGGGCAAATTTGAATTGGCCCAGGGGGGTACAATTTTCCTCGATGAAATTGGTGAATTACCCTTAAGTATGCAATCCAAACTTCTAAATGTTTTGCAGGAACGGGAAATAGAAAGGGTAGGAGGAATCCGAACGGTTAGTGTTGATTTTAGAGTTATTGCAGCAACCAACCGTAATCTTGAAGACATGGTAAAAGAGGGTACTTTTCGTGATGATCTTTATTATAGATTAAATGTAATTTCTTTAAAAATACCTTCGCTGCGTGAACGGCAGGATGATATACCTCTTTTGGTGAATTATTTTACCGATAAACTTAATAATAAACTAAAGTGTAGTGTAGAGAGATTTACTGAAGAAGCAATGTTAGTTCTTTCAAAACACTACTGGCCTGGGAACATTAGAGAACTACAAAATACTTTGGAGAGAGTTTTTATATTGTCAGATGATAATATAATATCTGTGAACCATTTACCTTTTTCTATAAAAATGAGAAAAGGCAATATTATACAATCTAAAAGACTTACTTTAGATGAGATGATAGATCAAACTGAAAAAAGAATAATTTTAGATACATTAAGTAATGTAAAAGATGACCGTATTGCTGCTGCTGAACTTTTAGGGATACACCTTTCCTCACTCTATAGAAAAATGAAGAAGCATGGTATTAAAAAAAGTTTCACCTCTTAGAGGTGAGACTTTTTTATTATATCAAGAAAAATTTTTCTCTGTATCCCTCAATAGTAAAGCAATTTTCTTGAAATTAAAAAATATTCTTAAAATTAAGAATATAGTCCGAATCAACTATAAGGAGTTTTTTTTTTGCAAATACAAGAAAAAATATTTTAAATATTCAGAATTTAATAATAATTAATTTTCGGAAAATATTAGTAAATTACTTCTGATTTCTTCAAATTTCTTAATATTTTTTATGGATTGAATATTTCAGGCATAAAAAATGCATTTAACTAATTGTCAAACAAACAAATTAAACATTAATTATATCACGAGGGGAGGGGCACTTGATCATTAACTATGACTTTATGGGAGGTCTAAAAAAGGATTTTATTGAGGAAGGCTAAGCTAATTTTTAGAACGTAATACAACTGGAAAAACCACTGAAAAAATAAGACTGTTTTGGAAATCTACCCAATTTGTAAACTATTACCTTCGTTACTAACTGGTATAAGGAATCAAATATTAAGGTTAAAGGAGGAACAAGAAGATGAATCGCAGCATTAACAAGGCCGCAGTACTTGGTGCTGGTGTAATGGGTGCAACCATTGCTGCACATTTGGCCAATGTGGGTATCCCCACTTATTTACTAGACATTGTACCAAACAAGCTTACTCCAGAGGAGGAAAAAAAGGGGTTAACTCTGGATAGCCCCCAAGTAAGAAATCGTTTTTCTATAAATGGCTTAAATGATCTGCAAAAGTCAAGACCAGCAGCCTTTTATGTATCGGAAAATGCAGCACTTATCACACCAGGTAACTTTGAAGACAACATAAATGTACTTGCTGAGTGTGACTGGATTATTGAAGTAGTTGTTGAAAGGCTTGATATTAAGCAAAGTTTGTTCAAAAAGGTTGAAGCCTACCGTAAGCCTGGGTCAATAGTAGCCTCTAATACATCAGGTATATCCATAAATAAAATTTGCGAGGGATTATCACAGGAATTCAAAGAACATTTCCTAGGGACACACTTCTTTAATCCACCCCGGTATATGAAACTGCTGGAGATCATACCTTGCAATGAAACTTTACCGGAAGTAATAAGCTTTATGCAAGATTTTAGTGAACGTGTATTGGGTAAAGGTGTTGTAATCTGTAAAGATACCCCCAATTTTATTGCCAACCGTATTGGTGTTCATGGCATGTGTACAGTTATCAAGACAATGTTGGAATTTAGCCTTACCACTGAAGAGGTAGATGTCTTGACGGGACAAGCCATTTGCCGTCCAAAGAGTGCATCCTTCCGTACCTTAGATATGGTTGGGTTGGATGTAATGGTACATGTGGCTAAAAATGTATATGATGTTGCGGTTGAGCCGAATGAAAAGGCTATCTTTGAAACACCAGAGTTTATTAAAAAAATGCTGGAAATGGGTTTGCTAGGTGATAAAACTAAGCAAGGTTTCTATAAAAAAGTCAAGACAGACAAAGGCCGTGAAACATTAGTATTTGATTACAATTCCATGGTATATAGACCTAAGCAAAAAGCCAGGTTTGCGTCACTGGAAGCCGCCAAACAAGCAGGTAAACCGCTTAATCAAATGAAGGCATTATTGTTTGGTAAAGACAAAGGTGCACAATTTGCTTGGCGTGTTCAAAGAGATTCTCTCGTATATGCAGCCAACCTGTTAGGTGAAATTTCTGATGATATCCCGTCCATTGACAATGCCATGAAGTGGGGCTTCAATTGGGATTTTGGACCATTTGAAATATGGGATGCCCTTGGTGTTCAGGAAGTGGCCGAACGCATTAAAGCCGAAGGGGGCACTGTTCCTAAAGTGGTTGAGGATCTACTGGCATCCGGTAGAACCAGTTTCTATAGCAAAAAAGACGGTTATAGATATATCTATGCTCAAAACACCGAAGAGGATGTGCAAGAACGGATTCCCAATGGGGTTATTTATCTTAACCCTCTCAAGGAACAGAAAAAGGTAATTAAATCAAATAAAGGCGCCAGCTTGATTGATATTGGTGATGGCGTGGTTTGCCTGGAATTCCATAGCAAAGCCAATGCTATTGGTGATGATATTATAAGCATGATCAATACCGCCGTTACTGAAGTGGAAAAAAACTATGATGGCCTAGTCATTGGTAACTATGGCAAGAATTTCTCCGTTGGTGCAAATCTGTTCTTTATACTGATGGAAGCTGAAAACGAAGAATACGAGGAGCTAGGCCTGATGGTACATTCGTTCCAGCAAGCTAATATGCGACTTAAGTATTGCAATAAGCCTGTGGTAGCTGCTCCGCACGGTATGGTTTTGGGTGGTGGCTGTGAGGTTATCCTTCATTCGCACAGGGTTAACACTGCTGCAGAAGCCTATATTGGCCTCGTAGAAGTGGGTGTTGGCTTAATTCCTGGGGCTGGTGGCTGTAAAGAAATGGCTTTCCGGGCTGCTGAACTGGCAACACCAAAGAGCCAGATTACTACCGGCGGTACAAATGGTATCCAACCCATGATCAATCGGGCCTTCGAAAATATTGCCATGGCAAAAGTATCCACCAGCGGTCCTGAGGCGATAAAATTAGGCTATTTACGTTCTAATGATTGCTTTAGCCCGGACCGTGATCGTATCATTGGCGATGCTAAACGCATGGTTCTTGAGATGGCAGCAACTGGATTTAGACCGGGGCAACCCAAGAAGATGCAAGCTCTTGGGGATGCTGGTTATGCGGCAATTGAGTTAGGTATCTACTCTATGCTCTGGGGTAAAATGATTTCTGAGCATGATGCTAAGATTGCCAAAGAGATTGCATATGTGCTAACGGGTGGCCCTGTAACACCGGGAACCATTGTATCCGAACAGGATCTGTTAGATCTTGAAAGGCAAGCATTCTTGAGTTTACTAGGCGAGCCAAAGACTCTCGAACGTATGAGACATATGCTGAAGTTTAATAAACCACTGAGGAACTAGGGGGGAGAAAAAATGCGAGAAGCTGTAATTGTTAGTGCGGTGCGTACTGCCGTAGGTAAAGCACCGCGAGGAAAATTAAAGAATACACGCCCTGAATTCATGGGGGCTGAAGTAATAAAGGAATTAATTAAAAGAACACCCGGCCTTAACCCTGCTGAGATTGACGATGCTGTATTTGGTTGTGCCTTCCCGGAAGGCGAGCAGGGGATGAACATGGCAAGATTACTTCTCTTAAAGGCTGGTATACCTATCGATGTTTCCGGTCTTACCATTAATCGTTACTGTTCTTCTGGACTGGAGTCCATTGCCATCGGTGCCACCAGAATTATGACTGGATTAGCTGATGTTTATATTTGCGGTGGTGTTGAGAGTATGAGTGTAGTTCCTATGGGCGGCAACAAGGTTGCTCCAGACCCGGAACTTATGGTGACATACCCCGAGGCTTATATGGGCATGGGATATACTGCTGAAAACGTGGCTGAGAAATACTGCATTTCCAGGGAAGAGCAAGATCAATTTGCGGTAGATAGCCATGCCAAAGCAGCCAGGGCAATTACCGAAGGATGCTTTAAGGATCAGATTGTGCCCCTTACTATTCGTGAAAAAACTTGGTCAAAGGGCAAACTGCTTATAAAAGAAAGTGTATTTGATACAGATGAAGGTGTAAGAGCAGACACCAAAATTGAAGGACTAGCAAAATTAAAGCCTGCCTTTAAGCAGGGTGGCAGCGTAACCGCCGGGAATAGCTCGCAAACCAGTGACGGTGCTGCTGCTGTAATGGTTATGAGCAGCGAAAAAGCCAAGTCCCTTGGACTTAAGCCTATGGCTGTATTTCGTTCCTATGCTGTGGGTGGCTGTGCGCCAGAATTAATGGGCATTGGACCTACAGTAGCTATTCCCAAGGCACTTAAATTGGCGGGTATTACTAAAGAACAGGTGGATTTGTTTGAACTGAATGAGGCATTTGCAGTTCAGGCCTTAGCATGTATCAAAGATCTGGAGCTGGATCCGACTAAGATTAATGTTAACGGTGGAGCGATAGCGTTGGGTCACCCGCTGGGTTGTACGGGGGCTAAATTAACGACCCAGTTGCTGTATGAAATGAAGCGTCAACAGGCGCACTACGGAGTAGTAAGTATGTGCATCGGTGGTGGTATGGGGGCAGCCGGTGTATTCGAGATAGTTAACTAAGAAGTCTAATGGATAAGTGTATAAAAATATAAAGGAGCATTCCTGTAAGGAAATAAAATGGTCTTTGTAAAAGAAAAGCACCTCCTGTAATATACTGGGTGTCGAGCTATCTAGGCGACCGACCCCTAATTTAATCACACAGGAGGTACTTCAAAATGAATTATAAACAAAAACAAAGAATTGAGCAACTCACTGAATCAACTTTAATTATTGGAGCCGATATTGCCAAATCTAAACACGTGGCACGTGCCCAGGATTTTAGGGGTATCGAGTTGGGGAAACGCTTGGTCTTTGACAACACTAGGGCGGGCTTAACCAAGCTGATGCATTGGATTAGAACCTTGATGGTAGAGCACGGTAAGGATCATGCTCTGGTAGGTATCGAACCCACAGGACACTACTGGTTACCAATGGCTGAGTTTTTGCGCAAAGAAGGTGTACCAGTTGTAGTTGTAAATCCGTTGCATGTTAAGAGAAGCAAGGAATTAGATGATAACTCGCCCACAAAGAACGACATCAAAGATGCAAGGGTAATTGCCCAATTAGTAAAAGATGGCCGTTACTCAGAACCCAACTTACCCACAGGTGTCTATGCGGAACTGCGGGTGGGAATGGTTCAAAGGGACCGTCTTAATCAAGACCTTAACCGAGTAAAAGGTAGAATCCACAACTGGCTTGACCGGTACTTCCCCGAGTACACAAGTGTTTTCAAAGATTGGGAAGGCAAAGCATCCTTGATGATATTAAATACTTGTCCACTCCCCCGGGAAGTCATCAAAACAGGCACAGAGGCAATTGTAACCCTGTGGAAAACTGAGATTAAACGGGCAGTTGGTATAAAAAGAGCTAACAAACTAATGCAGGTTGCTAGAGAATCCATCGGACTATCCACAGGGATAGAGTTTGCCCGTCATGAAATAAGGATGCTACTTGAACAATATGACATCCTGTGCAAACAGATGGAAATCCTGATGGAAGCAGTTCAAGAGTTACTGCAACAAATACCTGGAAGCACAGAAATGATGACCATTCCAGGAGTCGGTTTGGTTACAGTAGCCGGATTTCTTGCAGAAGTAGGCGACTTAAAAGGATATGAACATGGGCAACAAATCATAAAGTTGGCGGGCCTAAACCTAAAAGAGAACAGTTCTGGTAAACACAAGGGACAATCACGAATCAGTAAACGGGGGCGCCCCCGGCTGCGGGCCTTGTTATTTAAGACTGTGTTAGTCATGGTTGCAAAAAACCGAGAGTTTAAGGCCATCCACCAATATTTAATAACAAGGCATGGAAATCCCTTAAAGAAAAAGCAATCCATAGTTGCCCTCTGTGGAAAATTGATTCGTATTTTGTTCACCATAGGCAGTAAACAAACTCCATATGACGCGGAGCAAGTATTAGGCGTTGTACGCCAAGAGCAATTACAGGAAGCTGCTTAAAAGGCTATTAAATATTAACACTTATTCACAATGAATTGGATAGACAAACGAAGCACGGAGAAGCCGGGAACTAATATTTCCATACGGGCATGACCCAGCAAAGGAGCATACCTGGCCTCCACCCCTTGAGAGGTAGAACGAAGGAATGTAAGGGCCATATATTGGACCCCGTGAGACGTGGGAGGGTAAACCACAAGGGTACATGTGGAGATCCATTGTGCAACCATAATCTGTAAAATTAGGCGTAGCCTTTGATTGGCTACACCCCCACCAACCATATAATGTAATTTATTTAAAATTATTCCTTTGAACCTTGTTTGTATGTGCTTGAAATTGTAAGAATGAGTGAGTAAATGAAAGAAAAATTTATTTTATTGAGGGAGGATTATACTATGGAATTGCAAAAAGGGGCTTTTTATTTAATTGAAGATATTGATCCAGAGAAAATCTTTACTGCAGAAGATTTTTCAGATGAACAACGTATGATTGAAAGTATGGTGGCTGATTTTACCCAAAATGAAATTATTCCTAATTTAGAAGAAATAGATCACCAAAAAGAAGGATTAAGTAGATCCCTTCTTGCTAAAGCAGGTGAGTTAGGTCTTTTGTCTGCTGATGTTCCAGAGGAATATGAAGGGGGCGAGATGGGTAAAATCTCCTCTGCCATTATTACCGAAAATATTTCAGCTGGAGGTAGTTTTTCTGTAAGTTTCTCTGCCCACACAGGAATTGGTTCGTTACCTATTGTACTTTTTGGTACCGAAGAACAAAAGAAGAGATATCTACCCGATCTTGCTACTGGCAGAAAAATTGCTGCCTATGCCCTTACCGAACCTATGGCTGGTTCTGATGCTTTAGCTGCCAAGACAAAGGCTGTTCTTACAGAGGATGGAAAATACTACGTTCTAAATGGGGAGAAAATTTTTATTACTAATGCGTCCTTTGCTGATGTATTTGTTGTTTATGCTAAAATTGACGGTGAAAAATTTACTGCTTTTATTGTGGATAGAGATACTCCGGGCTTTTCCATTGGTCCCGAAGAAAAGAAATTAGGTATTAAGGGTTCTTCAACTTGTTCGCTTATCTTTGAGGATGCTAAGGTGCCAGTTGAGAATTTGCTTGGTGAAATTGGTAAAGGCCATGTAATAGCCTTTAATATTTTAAATATTGGTCGCTACAAACTGGGATTGGGTAGTGTTGGCCTTTCCAAATCTGCCATTTCTTACGCAACTAAATATGCCTTAGAACGCCAGCAATTTGGTATTCCTATTGCCAAGTTTGGTATGATTCAAAATAAACTTGCTCAAATGGCTGCCAAAACCTATGCTTCTGAAAGTCTAATTTACCGTTTAGTAGGTAATATCGAAGAGGCATTACATGGTAAAGTTGACGGGAGGGAAATAGGCGCTGCTATAGAAGAATATGCCGTTGAGTGCTCTATCTCAAAGGTTCATTGTTCAGAGAGTCTTGCTTATGTGACAGATGAAGCGGTGCAAATCTATGGAGGTTACGGATACACTCAAGAATTCCCGGCTGAGAGAATGTATCGAGATGCTAGAATTAATCGTATCTTTGAAGGTACAAACGAGGTGAACCGTCTAATTATTCCTGCCACCCTTCTGCGTCTTGGCATGAAAGGGCAACTGCCTTTGCTTCAAGCAGCTCAAGACCTAGCTGGTCAATTAATTTCACTTCAAGTAAAAACTTCTAGTGGGGGCGAAGTTCCTCTTGAAGTGGAGTTTGATATGTTAAATAGGGCTAAGAAACTATTCCTTTTGATAGGCGGAACTGCAGCTCAGAAGTACATGAAAAAACTTGCTAAAGAACAAGAGATTATTGAAATAATGGCAAATATGTGTATTGAAATCTACGCAATGGAAAGTGCCTTATTACGGGCCAAGAAAGCTTTAGCTAAGGATGCAGCAAGTGCTGAAACTAAGATTGAGCTGGCAATGGCCTATATTTATGATGCATTTCCGAAGCTGGAGAATTGGGCTAAACAAGCCATTGCTTACATGTTTGAAAGTAATGAAGAGGTTCGTACTAACTTGAGCATAGCTAAACGCCTTAGTAAATATCAGCCTATTAATATAATTGACATTAGGCAAAAAATTGCCAAGAAGGTTTTAGAGGCAGGAAAATACGTAGTTTAAACTATATCTATTTGCTTTCCCCTCTATTGGTTTGTACTTGTCCTGTTATAATGTAAAATCGTTGAGCCGGTTGGCTTAACGATTTTACATGAATTTTCTTGAACCACCATAGCTAAGTAGTTAACTAAATAAAAATTTTTAAAAAAAGAAGATTGAAAATTTTAAATAATCAATAAATTCCAAGCCTAGAATAATAAGATTAGTTATTAAAAGGGGCTGGTTATGAATGAGTAAGTATATAGAAATGTATAAGAGTAAATTAGTATCCCCGGAAAAGGCAGTTAGCGTTGTAAAATCAGGGGATTGGGTTGAATGGGGATCTTTTGCTTGTCGTCCTCTAGTATTAGATAGAGCTTTGGCTCAGAGAAAAGATGAACTGCAGAATGTAAAAGTTCGGGCTGTATGTACAGCTTACGGAGTTCCTGAGATAGTAAAGGTAGATCCTACAAGAGAACATTTTTGTTATAATAACTGGCATTTTAGTGTGATAGATCGTAAGTTATCTGACAAAGGGCTATGTTCCTATGTCCCGCAACTTTATAGGGAAGCCGTCGGTTATTTTAATAATTATATTCAAGTTGATGTAGCCATGTTGCAGGTTACACCGATGGATCAGCACGGATACTTCAACTTTGGTCCATCAGTTTCCCATGCCTATGCTACTTGCAATAATGCTAAGATTGTTATTTTAGAAATAAATGAAAACATCCCTCGGGCCTTGGGTGGAAATTCGGAATCAATCCATATTTCTGAAGTAGATTTTATAGTTGAAGGGGAAAATACGCCGCTGCAACAGACTCCAGTAATTCCGTTTTCAGAGGAAGATCGTATGATAGCAAACCATATTATGGAAGAAATAGAGGATGGTTCCTGTATTCAGCTAGGCATTGGCGGCATGCCCAATGTGGTAGGGAAGATGTTAGCTGAATCTGATTTAAAGGATATTGGTGTGCATACTGAAATGTTGGTGGATGCTTTTGTAGATATGTATGAAGCAGGTGCATTAACGGGACGGAAGAAGAACATAGACCAACGTAAGATTGTATATACCTTTGCTTTAGGTTCACAAAGATTATATGATTTTATTAATAATAACCCGATGTGTGCAACATATCCGGTAAATTATACTAATAATCCCAACATTATAGCACAAAATGATAAAGTAGTGTCTATTAATAACGCCGTGGAAATAGATTTATTTGGCCAGGTTAATTCGGAAACTTCTGGAGTCAGGCAGATAAGTGGAACAGGCGGGCAAGTAGATTTTATAGATGGTGCATATAATTCAAAGGGGGGTAAAAGTTTTATTTGTCTTACTTCCACCTACAGAGATAAAAATGGAAAGAATATTTCGCGGATCAAGCCTTTTTTGTCTAACGGTTCAATTGCTACTACTCATAGGGCGGCTGTTCAATATGTAATAACTGAATATGGTAAAGCTGTATTAAAGGCGAAAACAACCTGGCAGCGGGCTGAGGCCCTAATAGCTATTGCCCACCCGGATTTTCGGGATGAGTTGATAAAGGAAGCTGAAAAGAATGGCATCTGGCGAAGAAGCAATATGAGGTAAATGACATACCATCCACCCGCAAGGGTTGCAAGTAAACATAGCAATTAAGTATCAAACGGGCTTCTTATGAATGGAAGAGTAACTGTTTTATTCTACCATTCATAAGAAGCCCGTATTATTTTCTGAAAGATTAGTTATTTGGTGCCGACGGATTTGGAACTTACGCGCCTGGGATTATCGCCAGAGTAATTCTTTGTGTTTTCAATAGCTAAGGGTAAAAATAATGGGTTA
Source organism: Desulforamulus reducens MI-1 (assembly GCF_000016165.1). Classification (GTDB taxonomy): domain Bacteria; phylum Bacillota; class Desulfotomaculia; order Desulfotomaculales; family Desulfotomaculaceae; genus Desulfotomaculum; species Desulfotomaculum reducens. Next base: position 372,998 of record NC_009253.1, read on the forward strand.
TGTTTTTAATGGTTAATAATTGTCTGAATAATATAAAAATAAAAAGGAAATGGCATGCTAATATCGAAAGAATAGTCAATCCATTGAACTTACATAGCAAGAAATTTAGGAAAATAATTACATCTGATTATTAAGGAGGTAAGATAATGCCCCTCGTTACCCTAAACTCCATTCAATATTATTATGATACAAATGTGCCTACCTTAGAAAAACCCCGGCAGAGGATATTGTTTGTGCACGGCGCCGGGGGAAGTCACAGGCACTGGCGTTTACAACTAGCCCACCTAAGTAAAGAATACCAAGCCATTGCAGTGGATCTGCCGGGACATGACCTATCCGAAGGAAACCCATTTAACCGTGTTGCTGAATACAGTAGGTTTATTAAGGATTTTGTCGATTGTTTACTGGACGTTCCTTTTATTCTGGTGGGACACTCTATGGGTGGCGCCATAGCCATGGACTTTGCCCTTAAGAATTCCCACCGGCTGGCAGGGCTGGTCCTTGTGGGAACAGGTTCCCGGCTCCGGGTTATGCCACAGTTGCTGGAAAGTTTTAAAAAGAATAAATTCTTTGCTGGTCTGGAACAGTTTTTATATAGTCCGGACAGTTCCGCTGATATGTTTTCCCGGGCAAAAAAGGAATTAGAAAGTGTTCCACCCTCTGTATTTTTTGCAGATTTCACAGCCTGTGATAATTTTAATGTTGGGGACAGGTTGGGGGAGATCACTGCGCCTACCCTGATCATTTCAGGAGAAAAGGATGTTATGACTCCTGTAAAATTTGGTCAATTGTTATTCGATCAGATACCTGGCGCCCAGATATCTGTTATACCCAAAGCTGGGCATATGATGATGATGGAGCGTCCGAGGGAATTTAACAGAGTTGTGGAGGCCTTTGTTAAAGGTCTTATTGAATGACCTTTTGATTGATAATAACTTCTACCCGGCGGTTTTTGGCACGGCCCTCGGTGGTTGTGTTCTCAGCAATGGGTCGATATTCACCGTAACCGATGGCAACCAAGCGGCGTGGGTCTAGGTTTTTATTGGTCAGCATGATCTTCATGCAGTTTAGGGCGCGTTTGGAACTAAGATCCCAGTTGGATTCAAAGGTGTTGTTGTAAATGGGCTGATTATCTGTATGACCGGCTACCAGCACCTCAAATTTGGGGTACTGTTGAAGGATACTACCCATTGCTTTAATAATCTTTCTGGATTGGGGTTTTACAACGGCGCTGCCGGAATCAAACAAAGCGCGGTCCCGGATGGTGAGAGTTAGGTGGTTGTTGATAATATTAGTTTCCACCTCTGTTGTCATGTTATTTTCCTTTATATACTGATCTAACTGCTTCTTTAATTCCTGCAGTTCCACGACAGTATCGGTTTTCACCTCTGTTTTATCAATCAACTGATCAGACAAGGATTTGGATTCCATGATGCCTGCCCCACTGTTTAAAGCAGCATTCAGTGATTCCTTCATGGCGTTAAATTTTTGATTATCAATGGTGCTGGAAGCAAAAAGGACTATAAACAAAGCTAATAAAAGGGTTAACAAATCAGCATAGGGGATTAGCCAGGATTCATCAATATGTTCCTCATGCTGCTCTCTGTGCTTTGCCATCGTTTTCTGCTTCCTCCTTTGAGCTACTTCTTTCTGATGGAGACAGGTATACTAAAAGTTGTTGTTCTATGGCTATGGGTGAGCGCCCGGTTTGAATAGCCAGGACCCCCTCAACAATCATTTGTTTTATTTCCATTTCTTTTTTAGAAATCCGTTTTAATTTATTGGCAATAGGGTGCCATAAAACATAACCCGAGAAAATTCCCAGCAGTGTAGCAACAAAGGCTGCAGCAATGGAGTGGCCCAATTTTTCAATATCACTCAGGTTTCCCAGAGCGGCAATTAACCCCACCACCGCACCCAAAACGCCCAGGGTAGGGGCGTAGGTACCAGCCTGAGTAAAAATAAGTGCTCCGGAACGGTGACGCTCTTCGGTGGCATAAATCTCTTCTTCCATTACGAACTTTACAAATTCCGCATCACTTCCGTCTATAATCATTTGCATACCGCCTCTTAAGTAAGGATCATCAATACTTTCCAATTGACTTTCCAAGGATAAAAGACCTTCTCTACGGGCGGTACTGGCCAAGGCAACAAAGGTATTAACCACTTCCCTTTTGGCCATCAGTTTAGGCTCCTGCAGGGTGATCTTCAGAAGTCGGGGAATTTTTTTAAGTTCTGACATCGGGAAAGCAATAAATAGGGACGCTGCTGTCCCCACAAAAATAATCATAATGGCCGCTGGATTCCACAGAGACGAAAGATGTGCGCCCTTTAATACCATTCCCACACTGATGGCTGTGATGCCAAGAAACAAACCAATAATTGTCGACTTTTCCATGTATTATTACACCTCATTAGTTAAATAATTACTATAAAGAAGAAGTATAAACTAAGATATACATAAACCTGTATCTATCATAACAGATAAAATCTTCATATAACAACATATTTCACCTTTTTTGCTAAATCATCATATTTATTTAATTTATTTTAAATTCTAAAGACAGGAAAATAAATAGATTGCGTCTATTTATTTTATTTTTAAAGTATATTTTATCACTTTCTAAATGTAATTAACAAAATAAAGGGGTGTGCAAAAAACAGGGGAAACCCTTTAAAATGCTCATATCATCCAGTATATCCAGAGTATCCCGAGTCATTCGCTTTTCATAGGAAAACCTATGCCATCATGATAAAAAAAGAATCACCTCCCCTAATGGTAGGAGGTGACTAATTCCTCTAAAATAGAAACCTTATATGCATAGGGCTATGATCTCAGACATTACCTGCTGGTTTGTAAAACCCTTAAGATCTGCGGCACCGCAGCGGCATGTGGCTGCACAGGCACCACAACCCTGGCATAAACCAGTATTAATAGCAGCCACAGTGCGTTGGACTCCCTGCCCCATTGATTTATCAGTGATTAATTTTTCTTCAATGGCATTGAAGGGACAAACATCACGGCAGGCCATACATCCGGTACAACGTCTTTCATCAATTTGGGACACCATTGGGTTGGTGGCTAGTTCGTCTTTAGATAATAGCACGATTACCTTGGCGGCTGCTGCACTGGCCTGGGATACAGTGTCTGGAATATCCTTGGGACCCTGGCAACATCCAGCTAAAAAGATACCGCCGGTATTGGTTTCCACAGGCTTAAGCTTGGGGTGGGCTTCCTGATAAAAACCATCTTTGTCTGTGGTAAACCCAACTACCTTGGCCAATTCATCCGAACCTCTGCTGGGTGTCATAGCTGTGGCCAATACCACCAGGTCTGTCTCAACCTCCACCGGTCGCCCCAGCAGGGTGTCTGCACCCCTGACTACTAATTTTTCACCCTTGGGGTAAATTTTTGAAACTCGACCCCTTATGTAACAAGCACCCTCATTCACCGAACGCTGATAAAATTCCTCATAACCCTTTCCTGGAGTACGCACATCCATGTAGAAGACATAGACTCTGGCCCCTTCAATCTTTTCCAGTATCTGTTGAGCGTGTTTAGCCGTGTACATGCAGCAGGCCCTAGAGCAGTAAGACTTACCCTTTGATTCATCCCTGGAGCCCACACATTTAATAAACACTATACTTTTAGGTTCTTTGCTGTCCGACGGCCGAAGTATTTTACCACCGGTAGGACCGGAACTGTTAAGTAGTCGTTCAAATTGCAAGCTGCTGATGACATCTGGATACTTACTGTGGCCGTATTCTCCGTAAGAACCAGCCCAATCAAACAAGTCATAGCCAGTTGCCATGACCACAGCCCCTACTTGTTCTTCAAAAAATTGCTCTGTATCCTTATAATTGATTGCCTCCGCCTGGCAAACTTTCTGGCAGACACCGCATTTACCACTTAAAAGCATACGGCATCCCTTTGGGTCAATAATTGGCTTGTTCGGTACAGCCTGGGGAGAACTGATGTAAATGGCTTTTCTTTGTCCCAGGTGTAGGTTATACTCGCTGGGGACCTTAGCTGGACATTTTTCCCAGCAAGTGCCACAGCCTGTACATTTGTTATGGTCCACATATTTTGGTTTTTGTTTAATTCGAACATTAAAGTTTCCGATAAAGCCGCTTACCTCGCAAACCTCAGCAAAGGTATAAAGCTTAATGTTAGGGTGCTGTACCACAGCAACCATCTTGGGGGTGACAATTCAGCCACTGCAATCCAGCGTGGGGAAGGTTTTATCAAGCATAGCGGATTTACCGCCAATGGTTGGTTCTCGTTCCACCAGCACAACTTCATGGCCGGCATCAGCAATATCCAGGGCAGCCTGAATACCAGCAATACCTCCGCCAATGACCAGTGCCCGCTTGGTAACCGGAATCCTTTCTTCATATAGGGGCTCTGTGTTGTTCGCTTTAGCGACAGCCCGCCGTACCAGTGCAATGGCCTTTTCCGTAGCTCCATCTTTTTGCCGGCTGTGTACCCAGGCACACTGTTCCCGGATATTGGCAATTCTCATCATAAATGGATTAAGCCCGGCCCTTTCTAGGGTCTTTCGAAAGGTTTGCTCATGTAACCGTGGGGAGCAAGATGCTATTACCACTTTGTCCAAGCGATATTCACTGATTTTCTGAACAATTAAATCTTGTCCTGGTACTGAACACATATATTTATAATCGGTGCTAAAAACCACTCCGGGAAACTTGGCTGCTTCCGTAGCCAATCTCGGTACATCAACAACACTGCCTATATTGGAACCACACCAGCAAACAAAAACGCCAATTCTGTTCATATCTTCGCCCCCTCTGGCTAAACTAGCTTATTCTGGATAACATAGCTTTAGCTGTCATTAGGTCCATACCCAGGCAATTGGGTTCTATCCCCAAAGATAAACCCAATAATTGGGTAAAATAGAAAACAGGTAATTTTAAATCAGTATTGAAGACCTTATTCATTTTATTTTGTTTCATATCAAGGTTAAAATGGCACTGGGGGCAGGCAGTAATAATGCAGTGAGCACCGGCTTCTGCAGCGCTGGACAAAATATCTCTGGCCAGCTTTAAAGAAATATCCTCATTGGTTACGGATAGAGAACCACCACAACATTCAACCTTATGGGTCCAGTCTACGGTTTCTGCACTGGTGGCCCTTATTAAATTATCCAAAATTTGAGGGTCTTCAGGATCATCAATTTCTACTACGTTTGATGGACGAACAAGTAAACAGCCATAATATACCGCTACTTTTAATCCCTCTAGGGGTTGTACCACTTGGGATTGAATTTTTTCAGCAGTAAGTTTAGAAAAAACCTGAATAAAGGATTGTATTTTAACGCCGCCCTGGTAAGGTTGGCCAGTTGCATCGTTAATTTTTTCCCTCAGATCAGGATCTCCGGTTAATTTCCAGTTGGCATAGGACAGGGATTGATAGCAGGCAGCACAGGGAGAAGTTACATCCAAACCCATCTGCTCAACCATATGTAAATTACGGGCACATAGGGCAATTGGAAGGTATTTGCTGGAGGCATGGGCAGCACTGGCACCACAGCAATTCCAGTCTGGTATTTCTACTAATTCGATGCCAAGGAATTCACTTACTACTCGGGCAGACATATCATAATCCTTAGCCATTGTTTGTAAAGAACAGCCGGGATAATATGCAATTTTCATGTTACTTCATCTCCAACTTCTTGATGTTTTCCATGATCTGAAGGATATCTTTACTTCCCTTTATCCTTTCAGGCGCAAGTTTCAATTTCCCACGTGAAAACATGTCTAATCCTAGCATGGCATCTTTAAAGGGGGTGTGTAAGTTTAGGTTATATTTAAGCATTAAACCCATCTCGTAGGTGCGCCCGTATTTCCGTAAGGAATCCAGGAAAAGCTGGTTAAAAAGGGATACATTTCTACCCCTGCCATTGGGTTTAATACCTTGTTGAAGGGCATAGGACCTTAGACTATCCATTAGTTTTGCTAAATCAAAGCCCTTGGGGCAACGGGTGGAGCAGGTAGAGCAAGTGGCACAGAGCCAAATTGTCTCCGAACGCAAAGCTTCATCTAACAAACCTAACTGTAACATTCTGATAATTTGGTTGGGGGCAATGTCCATTGCAAAGGCCACCGGGCAACCGGCAGTACATTTGCCACATTGATAACAATGTTGAATATTTTGCCCAAATTTGTTTATTAACTGATTAACCTTTTCCCCCGCATCGTTAAAAGTAATAACTTCCATTAAAAATCCCCCTCAATGCTTGTGTTAAAACATTCAAAAGATAATATCAATTTAGAAAGTTTTTATATATCATTATACTATCATTTAATTATATTTGCTTCAAATTTATATTTATTTTAAGTAAATCAAAAATTTTTTTTAACTAATATATAAAAATATTTTATTGTTTAATTATTTTTACTATTTGACTATTTATGTGTTGACCTAGATCATGACGAAAGGGCTTTTAGAAGCAGAAGGTTCTTTTTTCTTTGAATATTTTTGGCTAGATCCTGCATTATGGTAGAATAAACGGAAGATTATCTTGTTTGAGGAGAGGTTAAATGGAACAACACATAAAGAAGATTTATCAAAAGAACAAAGAACGTTACGAAATTGAATTAGATGGGCTAAAAAAAACAGATAACACCTTTGTTTTTTCTCGTAGTGTGGTGGCTCTGAGCGTGGTGGGACTTCTGTTATACGCCTATTTAAAGGGATTATCTTACCTTTATCTTTCTACCGTTCCACTGGTCTTTTTATTTCTGGTAATGGTTAATAAACACCAGAGGGTAAAAAAACAAATGACCCAATTGGAAAGCCTTGTTCAAATAAATGAGCGAGCCCTGCTCCGATTGTGTGGCCAATGGACAGGCTTTCAGCAACGGGGGGAGGAATACATTGCTTCTGAACATCCCTACTCCGGCGATCTGAATATCTTCGGCCAAGGTTCCCTATTTCAATATTTGAACGCTGCTAACCTGGTAACTGGTAATGAGGCCTTGGCAAAATTGCTCAGTGCGGAGGAACCCTGTTATGAGCAAATTAGACCCCGCCAAAGTGCCATAAAGGACCTGGCTGCTCGGCTGGATTGGAGACAGCTTTTACAAGCTATGGGTATGGGCAGTGGTTACAAACCGGAAGATGCTATCAAACTATGGAACTGGGCCAGAGAAAAGCCCCTATTTCTACATGGCAAATTAATCTATCTGTTATGGTTGTTACCGATTACCACATTGATTCTCCTGATTTTAATGAGTCAGCGTCTGGTGCCGTCCTACGTCCCGCTTATTTTGTTGATCCTGCAAGTAATCCTGGTAACCGCCAGTCAGGCAATAATATCCCGTAAATTTAAAGATACCGAAAGGTCCGCAGCTGAACTGGCACGTCTTTCAAGGCTTTTAAAGTATATTGAGGGAGAAGAATTTCAAGCACCCTTGCTGGTGGAACTACAAAACCGGTTAATACAGAAAAAACAGACAGCATCCCAACAGGTGAAAGCCCTTGAAAAAATTGCTGCTTTGATTAATCTACGTTATTCGGTGGTTTACCATTTTATTAACGCCCTGATCTTCTGTGATTTATATACCTTGCGGACATTGGAACAATGGAAATCCCAATATGGTACTCATTTAGAGCAGTGGTTCCGGGTGATCGGCCAATTTGAAGCACTATCCAGCCTGGCCACACTGGCCCACGACAATCCGCACTGGGCTTTTCCTGAAGTTACAAAGGCTGGACCGTATCTTACGGCCACTACCCTGGGACATCCGCTGATTAATGCCGAGACCCGGGTCAGTAATGATGTTTCTTTGCCGCAACCGGGTACCGTCCATATTATTACCGGTTCCAATATGTCTGGCAAGAGTACACTGCTGCGTACGGTGGGCATCAATTTGGTGCTGGCCTATGCCGGAGCACCGGTCTGTGCCAGTTTTCTGAGCTGCTCCCTGATGAGTATTTACACCAGTATGCGGATTCAAGATAACCTAGAAGAAAGTACTTCTTCCTTTTATGCAGAACTAAAACGAATCAAGCTGGTTATTGAGGCTACCCGGCAGGGAAAATCCCTAATTTTCCTGCTGGATGAAATATTTAGGGGAACCAATTCCCGGGACAGGATAACCGGCGCCAGAACAGTAATAAAAAATCTAGCCCTACAACCAGCCATTGGCTTTGTCACAACCCACGACCTAGAACTCAGCACGCTAGAAAATGAATACCCTCAGCATATTAAAAATTATCATTTTACCGATGAAATAATTGAAAATAAAATTACCTTTGATTACCGCTTGAAAGAAGGGGTTTCCCAGACCACCAACGCCATTGCCCTAATGAAAATGGTTGGTATTGATGTGTAATTTTAATTTGCTGGTAATTGGGGAAGGTCCTTTAGTAGAGTATTAACAGTATCTCTTAGGGTCAAAATAAATTTCTTTTGTGCTATTTGTAAATAATCTTTTCTATATACAAAGCCAATATGAATATTTGTTTTAAAGTGGCTAATTGTTAAGGGACGAATTTTTCCTGACTGAACATAGATGTCATTTAAAGACATGACCCTTGGCAGTAGCGCTACGGCATTTCCACGGGCAATCACTTTTTTCATACTTTCCCTATCGTTAAAACGCATAACATTTATGTCTTTTAACTTCATAAAGACTTCAATATCCTTGTCTGATATATTATTTTTAAAAACCACCAAAGGATAGTTCTGTATATCTTCTATATGAACCTGTTGTTTTTGCGATAGGATGTGGTCCGTTGCTGTGAAAAGACAAAAATTATCAATAAAAAGTTCTTCGTAATGAATATTGTTTTTGCATTGATTGAATAAAAAGGCTTCTTTTTCATAATCCCAAAGGGCAAGTATACCAATATCTATGTTACCTACTTTAATTTCCCGCATGATGTTTGAGGTATCGTCTTCGTTGAAGGATATATTTACCTGGGGATGCTTTTCTTTAAAAATGGATAGTGTTTCCAATAAGATATGGTTACTAATTGCCGGCAAGGTAGAAACAGTTAGGTTGCCGTTTAGACAAACAGATGAATTTGCACACATATTATTTATTTCTTCAACCTCCTGAAATATTCGGGAGGCTTTTTCTATTAGAAATCGTCCAATTTCGGTGGGTTCCACTCCGTCATGGGTTCTAATAAAAATCTTGATATTCAGTTCTTGCTCTAGGTTACTTATGGCCGAACTAAGGGAGGGTTGTGAAATAAATAATTGTTTGGCAGCTTTGGTTATGGACTTTTGCTTACTAACCTCAAGTATATATTGCAACTGTTTCAACCTCATTGTCCTTCTCCTTTAAAAGCAGTTAGATAAGTGAAATATATTGCTAATCAAAACACATTATAACATAAGTTTTGTCGACATAGGTTAGGCCTATTACTGTCATAGGTAGTTGGTATTTTACCCAACCTAACCAATTAAATATAATGAAGTCAGGGAGCAGACAAAAAAAGAAGACGTACGGCCTTTTTTGTACCCTTATTAGTGAAAGGTAAAATAATCACAAGCAAAATACAAAACAGGAGGAAAAATAATGACTTATCCAAGTATTTTCCCAACGGGTGCTACCATTTACAATCCTGAAAAATGTTGGAACGGATATACAATTATTCAAGTAGAAGATCTTGGCGCGCTTTTGATCAATATGAACGGCGGCGAAGTAAAACTTTGGAAAAATTTGCATGGCTTTCCTAATAAGTTGCTGCCGGGTGGACAGGTTTTTGGCCATACAGGCGAGAGAAGTATAGCCTTTGGCGTACAGGATGGTATTGATTTGATTCAAGTGGATTGGGATGGCAATGTTGTCTGGAAATTTAACCAATATGAATTTATTGAAGATCCTGGTGAAAAGCCCCAGTGGATGGCCAGACAACACCATGACTTCCAGCGGGCAGGCAACCCAGTAGGTTACTATGTGCCAGGGATGGAGCCCCAAGTGGATAAAGGCAACACTTTGATCCTCTGCCACAAAAATTTAGTAAATCCAAAGATTTCTGATAAACTTCTGGCGGATGACGCCATCATTGAAGTGGACTGGGAAGGAAACATTGTTTGGGAATGGGTTTGCAGCGAGCATTTTGATGAGTATGGTTTTAGAGAAGAAGCAAAGAATATTTTGGCTCGGGATCCTAATATGCGGGCAGCAGGACCGGGGATGGGAGACTGGATGCATATTAATTCCATGTCTGTACTGGGACCTAATAAGTGGTATGACGCCGGTGATGAACGATTCCATCCTGATAATATTATATGGGACGCCAGGGAATCCAATATCATTGCTATCATAAGCAAGCAGACTGGTAAAGTGGTCTGGAAGGTTGGTCCCTATTATGATACCAGCGAAGAACTAAAGAAACTCGGCTGGATTATTGGTCAGCACCATGCCCATATGATTCCTCGGGGACTACCCGGTGAGGGTAATATTTTGGTCTTTGATAACGGAGGCTGGGCTGGTTACGGTGCACCGAACCCCGGTTCACCAACTGGTACGAAGAATGCTCTGCGGGACTACTCCAGGGTGTTGGAATTTGACCCAACAACACTGGAAATCAAATGGCAGTATACACCCAGCGAAGCCGGTTATCTGCAACCGGTAGATTCCAACCGTTTCTATAGCCCCTTTGTCAGCGGTGCCCAAAGGTTGCCAAACGGTAACACCTTAATAACCGAAGGTTCTGGTGGCAGAATTATTGAAGTTACTCCTGATCATGAAATAGTATGGGAGTACATTAGTCCCTATTGGGGGGAGTCTTTCCCCATGAACCTGCTTTACAGGGCCTATCGTGTACCCTATGAATGGGTGCCCCAACTGGAAACTCCCAAAGAAGTGCCCATTGAACGTATTGATGTAAAGACCTTTCGAGTGCCCGGGGCTGCCCCCATTGGCTGCTCCGATGTAACTGAAGTGGAAGGTGTACTGCCCTATCAGGCTGATAATACCCTGTGTGTTGCCGCCGGTGATGAGTTTGAGCATAAGGAAAAGAATAGTTAATACTCATCTCGGTGCTGCTCAGCAGCTGGGGAATTAATTTGACAAACCTCAAAGGGTGATACAGTGTTAATCACTATCACCCCTTGAGAAAACATCTTCACACTTTATAAAAGGGAAGGAATAGAAATATGGAACAGGCTATAAACAGCAAGAATAAGAATATAAATTATATCCAGTGGGCCATAACAATATTAGTACCCATAATAATTTATCTATTTACGCCACTGGACTATGCCGGAAAAACTTTTTTAGCAATTACTGCTACCTGTGTAATTTTATGGGTATTTGCACTGATTCCCGAGAATATTACAGGCCTGCTTATTCCCATCTCCTTTGTGCTATTCGGGGTAGCTGAACCGGAAGTAGCCTTTAAGCCCTGGGCGCAAATTCTTCCTTGGTTAGTTGTGGCTGGTATGATTTTGAGTGAAGTGATGCTGGATACCGGTCTGGCTAAACGGCTAGCTTATAAATCACTTCTGATGACCGGTGGTTCCGGTAAGGGTATTGTACTGGGTTTTATTATAACTTCCTTTGTTCTTCCTCTGCTGGTTCCATCATCTGTTTGGGCCAAGATGTTTATTATGGCACCTATTGGTATTGCCATTTGTAAAGCCTTAGATTTTAAGCCAATGAGCAAAGAAGCCACGGGTATCATGTTAATGGCTTGTTTTGTGGCAATATCCTCTGGATTTTCCTTTCAAACAGGCGATGAAACAATGGTTTGGATAAGCCAGGTTATTTCAGAAGTATCCAATGGACAAATTACTATATCTTGGCTGGCCTGGCTAAAATATATGTTGTTACCCGGTCTCTCTTGGTCAGTCTTCTCAATTTTGACTGCTTATTATCTCCTTGTAAAAAAAGCCTTTGACAATAAAGGAAATGTTAAGTCGGTACTGGAAGTCGAATATAAGGAAATGGGGTCCCTTAGCGGTAAGGAAATTAAAACTTTACTAATTGTGCTGTTGATTTTATTAAACTTCATTTTTGAGACATACCATAAAATGAATGCCGCATTTATTATGGTTGCTTTGGTTTCTTTGTTCTTTATTCCTGGGATAAGCCTCATGAAGCGTGAGAAATTGCAGAGTGTCAATCTCTGGATTCTCTTTTTCGTAACTGGTGCCATGTCGGTGGGAATGGTGGCCGGGTCTGTGGGAGTTACCAAAGTTGTAGCTGATTCATTGCTGCCAATTATCAAGGAAATGGGACCCTTTGGTGCAACAATGATGGCATTTACCTTTGGTGTTATTATGAACTTCATTATGACACCGCTGGGAGCTATGGCGGCATTTATCACGGTTATTTCCGGCTTAGCAGTGCAGGCTGGCATACATCCCCTGCCTGTTTCCCTTGCCTTTGCCGTGGGCTTAGATATCTATGTGTTTCCCTATGAGGTAGCCCCTGTTTTATATTTCTTTAGCCTAGGATATATGAGTCTCCAAGAAGCAATAAAAGTACTTGCTGTTCGGACCGTACTTGCCTTTTTGGTGGTTGCAGTAGTATTTGGGGGTTATTGGTATACTCTTGGGTTAATGTAATGATAAGGTTTTTTCTGTTAGCAATAGAAAGGAATGGGTTGTATGACAAAATCAGCGGAAGAGTTAACGTTTCTTGACAATATTCATTATTATAAAGAACACACATGGGCCATGGTGGAAGGTAACCAATTAAAGATAGGAATCACGGATTTCGCTCAGGATAACCTTGGCAATATTATCTTCGTTGAACTACCCAATGCTGGAGAGAGCTTTGACAAAGGGGAAGAATTTGGACAAGCAGAGTCAGCTAAAACAGTATCGGCCCTTTATATGCCTATTAGTGGCGAAATAATTGATGTAAATAACCAGTTAGAAGATGCACCACAAAATGTCAACGAAGATCCCTATGGTACAGGTTGGATGATTATTGTTAAACCTAACAATATATCTGAAGTTAGTGAACTGTTAACTAAAGAAGAATACATCAATCTAATAAATCAATAAAAACATTCCCAAAAGAGCTTGTCAGAACAGCATAACTAGGAGAGAAAAAATATGAGTTATACCATTTATACAGCCACTGGCTGTACACGTTGTAAAATTGTAAAGCAGTGTATGAAAGAACGTGGCATTGATTTTGTAGAGCAAGATATGAAGGCAGAAGGAAAGGAAGCCTTTCGAAAATTTTATAGTGCTAATCGAAAGTCTATTTTTCGTGGGCCGGACGGAGTGGAATTTCCCATTCTTACAGATGGCTCAACCATTTGTCAGGGGATAGGTACATCAATAGCCTTCCTTCATGCAGGTAATAAGCTTGATGGTTTCTTTGGCGTAGGTACATTACACAAAGAATGGGTGGACGGTATCTATGTTTCTGCCGGTAATCCTAAGTATGTAACAGAGTTCATGGAAGTGTTGCGCTATCTCAAAGGAAACAACATGAAATTGCAACTTGAAACCAATGGACTGAACAGCAATATTTTACAGCAGGTACTAGATGAAGGCTTGGCTGATGTAGTAATTATGAATGTTTTAGGACCAAGGGAACTCTATAGCCGCATTCTGGGACAAGAGGTTGACATGAACGAAGTAGAAAAGACCATACCAACTGTAACAAAGTTCCCGGAATACAGATTCCAGACCACCGTTGTTCCCGTCATTCGTCAGGAAAGTGAGCCAAATGAGATTAGCTTCCTGACCGCCAAGGAGATTGGTGAAACAGCAAAACTAATTGCCGATGGAACCGGTAGTATGAAGAATCCTTATTTAATTAGACTATGGAATCCTAAACTGACCACTGATCAGAGATTTAAAGCAGTAAAAGCGATGTCTATAAACGACATGTTTTCTTACAGAACTTCTGCCAGGTGCCACCAAGTGTTAACAGAAATTGAAAAGGAATAACCAAAACGGGGCTCTCGCAGCCCCTATTCATTTACACTAACAACAAAGCTTAGGAACATATAAGGGAGGTAATAGCATGATTTATGATGCTGTGGTGATTGGTGGGGGACCTGGAGGATATGTGGCTGCCATTAGGATTGCTCAAAAGGGAGGTAAAGTGGCAGTAATAGAAAAGGATCAATTGGGGGGAACCTGTCTAAATAGAGGATGCATACCCACCAAAGCACTGATTGCCTCAGTTGATAAACTGAAAGCAGTTGAGGAAGCCAGTGAGTTCGGTATAGAGGTAGGTAAGCCAGTTATCGACTTTAGGAAGGTTCAGGCCAGAAAGGCTGAAATAGTAGATAAATTGGTTAGCGGTATTAAATATCTTTTTGACAAAAATAAAATTGACCACCTTAATGGTACAGGTAAAATCAAAACAGCCAATATAGTAGAAGTCAATAATGCTGATAAAACCTATGAATTACAGTGTAAAAATATAATCGTTGCCACTGGATCAAGTCCGTCCTTAATACAATCATTGGGATACAATGGAACTACTATCATTACCAGTGAAGAAGCGTTAAAACTTACAGAGGTACCGAAGAGCTTACTGATTATTGGAGCAGGAGTTATTGGCTGTGAATTTGCTCATATTTTTGGCAGTATGGGAACCCAAATAACGATGGTGGAAGCAGCACCTAGCATTTTATCGATACAGGATAAAGATATTTCTCGTCGCATGCAAACCGTTTTCAAGAAGAAAAAGTTTAATATTAAAACAAATGTAGCCATTACGAAAATGGAACAAACTGGAGCTGGAATTCAAGCAGAATTAGAAAATGGAGACATTATAAAAGCAGAGAAAGCCCTTATTTCCATTGGACGCCAGTTAAATACCAAAAATTTGGGACTTGAAGATATAGGTGTTCAGCTTGGTGAAAAAGGTCAGATTTTAGTAAATGACAGATTGGAAACCAATATTAAAGGAATATATGCTGTCGGAGATGTTATAAGCAAATACCAGTTGGCCCACGTGGCCTCTGCCCAGGGTATTGTGGCAGCAGAGAATATCATGGGCAAAGAATCCACAATGGATTATAATGCCGTTCCCAGCTGCATTTTTACCAGTCCAGAAATTAGCTCCGTAGGCATTACAGAGCAGCAGGCAAAGGATCGAAAAATCCCTGTGAAGACCGGGAAATTTAACTTTATGGCTAATGGAAAGGCCTTGAGTATGGGAGAAGGTGAAGGTTTTGTTAAAATAGTTGCACATAAAGAAACCGATGTTGTACTAGGAGTTCATATCATTGGTCCCCATGCGTCGGATTTGATTGCTGAAGCAACTCTGGCGGTAAGAAAGGGACTAACAACAAAGGAATTAGCAGTTACGATCCATGCTCACCCAACATTGGCTGAAGTGATCATGGAAGCGGCGGAAAATGTTCATGGTTTAAATATTCACGGTTAGGAACCACTTAAATGTAATGGTGGAGTGTAGAAATAATATTTAGTTAAAAAGGAAGATACGTATGCTATATTCATTACTTGTTTTTTTGGCCGGATGTAGCTTCGGCTTGTTATCTCCCATTGTAAAGCTTGGCTACAACACTGGCTTGCAACCGGAACAAGTGATTTTTACGCAGTTTTTTATGGCTTGGGCCTGGGGTTATTGGGTGGCGTGATTCCAACTTTTTTGTTAGCCAAAGGTGTTCCCCAGGTGGGGGCGGGCATGTCCACCATTCTTTGTTCTTCAGAGTTGCCAGTTGCATTGCTGGCTTCAGCTTTAATACTGGCCGAAAAGTCAACTCTGTTGCAATGGTGCGGAGTAGTGCTAATTATACTTGGCATAAGTACACCATATATATCTTTGCTAAGACATCAACACAGGGTCTAGACTACACATTAAACAAGAACACAGCTTCTTTGTAAATTGAGAAGATGTGTTCTTGTTTAAATTTTTAGTAAATAAGCATTTTTTTAAAATATAACTTAATTTCTAGTCTATATAGATATTGCCTATACCTTGCATATTAAGTTAGTATTTTACAATCCTATCCAATAGGCATAAAATTAAATTGGGAATGTGGCGAACGATATCTGGTAGTACCATCAGATGAGTTAACCAACAAGAAACTGTTTAGGAGGTGCCAGTGTTGAACATTGTAGTGCTTATTAAACAAGTTCCAGGAACTGATAATGTGAAATTAGATCCCAAAACCGGTGTCATGATTCGCAGCGGCAGGGATACCATTATCAACCCACTGGATGAGAACGCATTGGAAGAAGCGATCCGCATCAAAAATTCCAGAGAAGGTGTTAAGGTCACGGCTGTAAGTATGGGACCCGAATCTGCTGTTAAAGCCTTAAAAGAAGCGGTGGCCATGGGGGCAGATGCCGGTGTATTAATCTCCGGCCGAGCCTTTGCGGGTTCAGATACCATTGCAACAGCCAAGGCATTGGCCGCAGTCATTAAAAAGCTAAGCCCAGTGGATCTGGTTATTTGTGGTGAACGGGCCACAGACGGTGAAACCGGTCAAACCGGTGCGATGATTGCTAACTATTTGGACTTCCCGGTTCAAACCTATGTTTCCGCTGTGGAAGCGAAGGAAGATCGGGTGATGGTTAAGCGTACTGTCGAAGGTGGCTTTGAACGGGTTGAGGTTTCTTATCCGGTACTCCTTACGGTTAACAAAGATATCAACGAACCTGGCTTCCCAACCCTAAAAGGTAAATTAAAAGCAAAACAAGTGGATATATCCATCTGGAGTTCTGAGGAGTTAGACTTAGACAAGTCAGAACTTGGTTTACAGGGATCACCTACTCGGGTAGTTAAAGTGTTTAGCCCCAAGCTATCCCGGGATACCATTCTATATCAGGCAGACGGAACCAGCAAACCAGTGGATGAACTGATGAAGTTCCTTAATGCTAAGGAAGTTCTATAAGAAGGGAGTGGAAACATGGTGAGTCAAGATATTTCTCAATACAAAGGCGTGTTTGTGTTAGGTGAACAAAGGGATGGCAAGATCCAATCTGTCACCTTTGAACTATTAACCCGTGGACGGGCCCTGGCAGAGGAACTTCAGTGCGAATTGGGCTGCATTCTGCTGGGAGAAGAGATTGATAATATAGAAGAAGTTATTCAGCGTGGTGCGGATAAAGTCTTTTTTATCAAAAACCCTGTCTTGGCAAACTTCTTACCGAAGCCCTATTGCAATGCTATTTGTCAACTGATTGAAGAAGAAAAACCGGAAATCATTGTTGCCGCTGCAACCACCACTGGTCGTACCGTAATGCCCTTGGTGGCAGCCAAGGCCAATACCGGCTTAACGGCTGATTGTACGGAACTAACCATTGATACCGAGGCTAAAATCTTGCTACAAACCCGACCAGCCATCGGTGGTAACATTATGGCTACCATTAAAACTCCCAACCATCGTCCTCAAATGGCCACAGTGCGTCCGAAATCTGCCAAACCAGCCCAGGCCGATCCCAACCGTAAAGGTGAAATCATCATTAAAGAATACACTGGAGCATTATTTGTAACGCCGGAAAACTTCCTGGAATATATCAAAGATACCACCCAAGAGGTAAGCATTGAAGAAGCGGATATCATTGTAGCCGGTGGTAAAGGTATGAAGAATGCCGAAGGATTTAAAATGGTGGAAGAATTGGCCCATCTTCTGGGTGCCGGAGTGGGTGCCACCCGTGATGCAGTGGAATTGGGTTGGACTACTTATCCCCACCAAATCGGTCTATCTGGCAAAACCGTATCACCCAAGTTATACATGGCTCTGGGCCTATCTGGTAAAATTCAACATTTGGCCGGTATGCAGACATCCGATGTGGTTATCGCTGTGAATAAAGATCCCGAAGCCCAAATCTTTAAAGTAGCGGACTTTGGTATTGTGGGTGATGTTTTCGAAATTGTGCCCATGCTCATAGAAGCTGTAAAAAAAATGAAGGCCACTGCATAAGGGGGGATAAGCTGTGCAATTTAACAAAGTGACGGATGGTATTGTTCAAGAATTAAAGGCAATATTGGGTGAAGGCAATGTACTGATCGAAGAAGAAAAATTGGACATGTACTCCAGGGATGAAGTTTCGGATAAACTTTGGGAGAAGATGCCCGAGGTAGTAGTAAAGCCGGAAAATGTAGAGCAGGTTTCAGAAATTGTGAAGTTGGCCAACCGTGAATTACTGCCCATTACCCCCAGGGGTGGTGGTACTGGTTTGGCAGCCGGTGCGGTACCCCTAAGTGGTGGCCTTGTCTTATCTCTGGAAAAAATGAATAAAATCCTGGAAGTGGATACCGAGAATCTCTTTATGGTGGTTGAACCCGGTGTAACCACCGGCGAAGTACAAAAAACAGCCAAGGCCCAGGGACTTTTATATGCCGGGGACCCATGTTCTGCGGACAGTTCCTTTATTGGCGGCAACGTAGCCACCAATGCCGGGGGGAACAAAGCGGTTAAATATGGTGTTACCAGTCGTCATATCTATGGCCTTGAAGTGGTCATGCCCAATGGTGATATTGTTACCTTTGGTGGAAAGAATGTTAAAGATGTGACAGGCTATGATTTTGTACATTTAATGGTGGGTTCCGAGGGTACCCTGGGAGTTGTAACCAAGATTTGGTTAAAACTGATGCCCCTGCCAAAGTATGTGGCAGACCTGCTGGTTCCCTTTGCAGATATGCAAAGTGCCATTCAAGTGGTGCCAAAGATTATGACCGCAGGGATTATTCCCACTTGCCTGGAATTCATGGACAGCCTATCCATCAAGGCAGCGGAAATGTATCTGAATAAAAAATTACCTTACAGTGATGCTGGTGCCTATATTATCTGTGAAATTGATGGCACTTCAGAAACTCAGGTACAGGATGATTACGAAACCATTGGCAAGGTATGCCAGGACAATGGTGCCCTAGAGGTATTCGTGGCAGACAACATGTCTACCCAGGAGCGGATATGGAAATCCCGGAAATGTTATGCCGAGGCCATTCGTATGCTTAGCCCAGTCTATTGCATGGAAGACGTTGTGGTACCGGTATCCAATATTCCTAAGGCACTGGAAGCCATTGAGCGGATTGCCAAGAAGTACGAATGTAAAATACCCAGTTGCGGACATGCCGGTGACGGTAACATTCACGCCACCGTACTAAGGGAAGATCGGGACGACCATGAATGGCATGACTTAAAGGATAAAGTGTTAGAGGAACTGTACGAAGAAGTATATCAACTGGGTGGTAATCTTTCCGGTGAACATGGTATTGGTGCCAAGCGAGCCGGAGCAATGGATAAACACATGACGGAGGCACAGTTAAATGTGCTAAGATCTATTAAAAAGGCATTGGACCCCAAGGGTATTATGAACCCGGGCAAGGTCTTGGTCTAAGAATAAAAGGTAAAAGGGACTTCACCCTTTTACCTTTTATTTTTATTTAGGGTGTTAGATTTTATTTTCCAAAGTAATAAAAAAAGTTGCATACAATATAAATATAAAAAAATATTATATTTAATATAAAATATTTGACAAGTTAAGCCATGCGGTTTATAATAACTAATTGTTAGGGGCGTTGCATTTTGGGGCGTCGCCAAGTGGTAAGGCACCGGACTCTGACTCCGGCATTTCGTTGGTTCGAATCCAGCCGCCCCAGCCAAAAAAATATGACTCACTAGCTCAATTGGTAGAGCAACTGACTCTTAATCAGTAGGTTCGGGGTTCGAGTCCCCGGTGGGTCACCAGTCCTTATATATCAAGGGTTCAGAGGTGTTTTTCTTCTGAACCTTTTTTTATTTACCTTATAATCCTTTTTCTTAAATTCACTTCATTTTTTGACTACTTAATTCCGAAATCAGATTGTCATTTTACCGCTACTAAAAATTAAGGAGTGGTAAAGCAATGACTAACCAAGAATTAGTAAAAACATTTCTAATGTATCAAGAAACAAAGAATCTCTCAAAACGAACCATCGAGTGGTATCAGTTTACTTTGAACAAACTTATTGACTACTGCAAGGAGAACAATATTTCTATTGAATCTATGACCACACCACAAGCCAGGCAATATGTATTTTCACTTCAAAAATCAATAAGTAGAACAGGTAAGAAGTATGCTGACAATGGCATTAATGGCTATATTCGCTCAGTTAAAATCATGTTCAATTACTTGTTTGAAGATGAATACATTGAGAAAAATCCCTTTGCCAAAGTGAAGCAGATTAAAACTGATAAGGTTATTATCGAAACTTTTGAAGTAGAAGAAGTTAAACGTATGCTCAACCAATTCAATAAGAAAGTTTACACTGAATTTAGGGACGCCTTATTAATTCAAATTTTATATGATACAGGAATTCGTATTTCAGAAGCAATTAATCTTAAAATATCTGACATAGACACAGATAAAAATATGTTTAAGGTATTCGGTAAAGGCCACAAAGAGCGTATGGTTCCCTTTGGACGTTCTATCAAACGTGAAATACTAAAATACCTTCCCAAACGAAACAAAGAAGTTGATAAGGAATTAGACGAAGGTTATTTATTCTCAACTAGAAATGGCACTGCTTTAACCATTAGGAACGTCCACAGAAAAATAGTTGAAGTTGGCACTAAAGCAAAAATAAAAGGTAAGCGTCTGTCTGCTCACACTTTTAGACACACCTTTGCAAAAACCTACTTGGTAAATGGTGGTAATTTATTTTCCCTCCAAACCATTATGGGACATAATGACTTATCAACCACTAGAAAATATGTCCACCTTCTCACCGAAGATATTCAAAAGCAACACCGTCAATTCAGCCCCTTAGACAATCTTTAGGGGGTGCTGAATATGAAATTAAAACAAATTTACGGTTATGGTAAAACAATCCTCTGCCATCAGCCCACCATTGGCGACTGGTATAACAACATAGAATGTTCTATCTCTAAGCGGAATATTATTGTTACTACAGAAATAAATAAATCTGACTATCAATCAATAGTATCTCCTGGAGAGTTTTGTTCTGATTGTCCTTGTAACAAAGGGGCAGTAAATCTCTTCTGGGAAATGAAATAATCCAAAGGAGTAGGAATTTTTGCCTACTCCTTTTTTATGTCTTAGAACAAAGATTTTACTTGAATTTGCTTACTCGCCTTAATGGTATTATCACTATTCAAAGTACAAACTAATTCTAAATATTTATTGACATAAGATGATGTACTAGTTGCTTTAATACTTACAGAATTACCTGTTTGGCTCTGGATTGTAGCATAAACATTTGTAGTGCCATCAGGATTAGGACTTGTAATTGACCACGTTCCGCTCTGATCTGCCACCTCAACCCCATTATCATAAAATGTAGCAGTATATGATAACGTCTGATTAAGTTTAATAGTAGCACCACCGTTAATGGAAATAGAATAATTATGACTTATAGGTACTTCCTGGACAGTCACTTCTAATATATCATAAATTTCTGGCCTGTCTGCCATTTGTGCGGTAATCGTTACTGTTCCAATGGAAATACCTGTAATTAATCCGCTACTATTTACAGTAGCAATATTATTATCACTTGAAGTAAATATAACATTAGGATTATCAACTATAACTCCATTATCTGTTAATGTATAGTTTAATTGTAAATTATCTCCAATATTTAAAGTTGCTGATTCATTGGTTATAGTCAATACATAATTATGATTAACTTTAACATTAATAGAAATAGTATCTTTAACATCTGGTTTACCTGTCATTTGAGCAGTGATTATTGCTTTACCTTCGGCAATACCAGTAATTAAACCATTATTATCAATATTACATATATTAGCGTCGCTGGAAACATATGTAATAGAAGGACTATCAACTGCAACTCCATTATCAGTTAATTTTACAGATAATTGCAAAGTATCATCTTTTAATATATTTGCTGATTCTCCCTCGTTGATTGTTAATTTATAAATGTGTTCATATTGCCAACGGTTTGCAATTTCATTTTCTTTATCATCACTACTACCAAACGAATCTTTTTCTAAATGCAAAATGACAAGGCCATTTTTTGTTTTGTCAATTCCTATTACCTTCCACGCTGAATCCATCTTAATAATTCTCTGATTTAAGATAATATTTTTTGTGTCGGAATTATCTTGAATTGTCATAAGTATTTTCCCAACTGGCAGTGTCATATATTGCCCTGTTTCAATGTCAAAAACTTTAGATTCAACAATGGCAGGAAATGTTTTAATATTGCCAGCAAAATTAAATTTAATATCAAAATTGCAAGCCCTCATAACCCCTTTATATTTTTCATAGCGTTTACCATTAACCTCCGAAACAATAAGCCAGTATAAACCGTTATATTCTATTCTGTCCCCTTGTGACAGTTCAGTTAGCGTAGATATATATTTATCGTCATAATCAGATTTAACTTTTAAATTGCTTATCAATGCCCTTGTTGCTATGCCATTAATTAAAATATCCCTGCCAGCATCAGCAAGGATAAAGTTAAAATCATTTTCATTAGGTGAAAACAGATTCAATTATATTCCCCCTTTCCTAAGCGTTAAATTTGACGCACCTAACTACTAAACATATAGAAGAAACTGGCTCCGTCCTCATAAACCTTTTCATCATTGGGAATTTCTCTGATTTTCCGCTCTAGTTGGTCAATACGAGATTGTAAATTCTCATGGAATTGGGAAACTGTAATATCATCCTGTTTGTATGACTTCATAAGTTGTGGCTGATTAGCAATTGATTCAAGAATTGCTAGGGCAGTTTTAAGGATATTTCTCTTGTTGGTATTACTGGTAGGATTATATTCAATATTTGATTCTAAATTTTGTTCTTGTAAATATATGGATAATTCATCTATAGTTAAATCAATTCCTTTTATTTCAAGGTTTAAGCGTTCTATATTGGTCATGGTTGATTATCAACTCCTTATTTAATTCCTCAATAATAGTGTCCATTTGGTCTTTGGTGGTTAGTGGCTCCAGTATCTCATATTTACTATCATCCCAAAGACAATTATTTCTAGTAATATGCCATTGGTTGGTTTCATGGTTGAGATGGAATTTTGTTTCTTTTTTATTTGTTAGGTTTTTTAGGTTAATATATATAAATGGATATAAACCATAGCCAGCCATTACTTTCTCTATGATGTATTTATGTTTAATGTCGGGATATAAGCAATTGAATGTATCTACAAAATCCTGGTATCTCTCTAGGAATTGTGTGTTTTGTTGTTCTGCTCTTAGTTTTGCTTCTTGTATTTTTTGTTCTTGTTCTTGTTTTCTTTCTTCGGCAGTTTTTGGTATATTTGTATAGAATGGTTTTCTAAAGTATGAATTGAGCATCTTAATTTCCTCCAGTCGAAAATTTTCCGAACGTGTAAAATTAGGTATGCTTAAAGCACCTCAAAAAGTTTTAGGGTATCGCTTATACAATCAATCCTAACCACTCTAAAATGCCCTAGAATCAATCAAAATTAAATAGGTATATGTGTTTCCCCTATCAATCCACCAGACACCTTCTCAGCCCCCATAAAACAAGGGACGAAGGGGAAAATAGATGCAATTATATATTTGCAATACCTATAAACCATTGATTTACAAGGGATTATAAGCATTTTTAATGCTATTTTAAGTCAATAAAAATGCCCTAGAATCGTTTTAAATTAAATTTAGGTATAATTACCTTACCCGATTATTTTGAAGCCATACAGGGCAAAAATAAATGGACATATTGTCAGTTGAATTATTCAACTCACCAATCGTTCCCCAACTATGGAGAAGCACAAAAATAGGTGAATTAAGTTGTCAATTATCACATTAGAAACTGCTAAACCCTTGAAATATAAGGGTTTATTCTATTTTATATCCTTTAAAATTGACAACTTAATACTAGATTAAGGGGTCATTTTGCTAAAACATGATAAAAGAAAAATTTCATGTTGATATTTCAAATTAGAATTATTCAAATCTAAACTTCTATCTCCACCATTCAGCCAGAAGGCCATTAGTAGGGAGGGAGGAAGGGGATAGCAATGTTTTATTATCGAACATATCTAATTGATAATAGTTATCATTTAATGTTACTTACTGATAGTCCCATGTTTTAATTCCGACTAATTTACTCGGAATTAGTATAACATGGGCGAAAATACCGAACAAATGTTCTGCATCCCCATCCCACATATCCCCTATACTTCTAATTAATAATCATTATCAATTAAAACAACCCATCCTAATTAACTATTTACAATATCCGTATTATCTAATCCATTCCTCTCTTTACCTAATCTTTCCATTTCACTTCCAACATCGTATATCATTGGACAATTCTCAATTGCACTCTGTAAACTCATTACTCCTAATTCCTTCAGCACCTTAATATTATCAATAATATCCGTTTCATTTAGTGGCCTTGCATACTGGAACACAACATCAATATTATCTGAATTA
Source organism: Desulforamulus reducens MI-1 (assembly GCF_000016165.1). Taxonomy (GTDB): domain Bacteria; phylum Bacillota; class Desulfotomaculia; order Desulfotomaculales; family Desulfotomaculaceae; genus Desulfotomaculum; species Desulfotomaculum reducens. Next base: position 397,317 of record NC_009253.1, read on the forward strand.
ATCTCTATACCCTGCAACCTCAACAATTTCTCTATTTTTTTAAACCTTTGTTCAAATCCTTCTCTAATATATCGCTCATTTAATCCTGCTTTAATATCTGCTAGGGAAAACAATAATTTTATACTTACTTCTGATAAATTGCTAATATCTGTATTATTCATACTGACAGCAGGAGTATTACTAATATCTAACAATGATTGCTTTAATACCTTCCAAACGCTCTCAAAACTTTCAAAATCCAATTGACCATGAATAAATTTCATGTCTGCTCCATCATCTAAATTAAGACCAACACCAACTAAGTTTGTTGGTATCTCACCTTTGCCATCTTTTATATTTAATCTCTGTCCTATCACTACAGGAATAGGATTTAGAAACTTGTAAATACTGTCAGTATATTTACTAATCAAATCCTCCATATTATCTATGATGTTTATAAAATCCTCTAAATCTGATCTTCCATCTGTATTATCTAACTCATTCAAATTCTTATAAACACAAGGTAGCCCACTAGGATTATTAAAAACTCCTAAGAAATTAAAATCCCCTCCAGCATCAGACCATTTTTGGACTGTACTATCAGTAAAGATATTGTAGTAACTAACATTATAATCAGTTGTATAATGTTCTATAAAACAAATCATTTCTCCCTGCTCATTATAGATAGGATAAGCATCCTCTGGATTAATCAATTTACTCTTAATCTTTCCGTCTTTATCAACAAATATATATTCATAGATAGCCCCATATTTAACTAACTTGTCCATTATATCTAAATCAGTTCTATTGAATTTACCTTGCTTATAAACTTTCTTCATCACTTTAACGTCATTTTCTTCACCTGTAATTGTTACGGGATTTTTTAACAGATAACTTGTACTAAAATTTAAAACTGTCTTAGCATACTGTAAAACTATTCTCCTGGGTTCAAATACTTTTCCGTTCCACATTTCCGCTGGCCTATTATTGATTAAATGACTACCACTCAAATATTCTTTTATGTCAATAATATTATTGATTCTGCTTTGGTGGTAATAACTATTACATTCACTTACAAACCAATCTGGTTTGCCATCATGGACAACATTTATATACTCTTGTAAATTCAAAGTTAACCCCTCCTTATCTAAAATTGACACCTTGACAAATGATTAAGTTGTCAATTATAATATATGTTTCACGTGAAACAATTTAATGTCAAACATACCATTTACCGCTTTTCATCCCTTGTATGGCTAATGCAGAAGCAATAACCATATCATCATGGAAACCTTCACCTCTGATATTTCCTGTCTTACCGTTTTCATAACTTGTAAATATTTTCATTTCTTCTAATGTCTCATTATCATTCAATAGAATTAAGTCCATTTCAAACTGCTCTTTATAATCACTAATTAATTTAGGTTTAGTGACGCTGGTAGTAACCCATCCAATTTTATATCGCTTACGTCCTCTTTCATCAAACTGCTTCATCTTGTACATATTCAAATATCCAAACTCAGTCCTTAACTTTTCAATTACTGATTGTCCAAAGGAATTTTTCTCAACAACTAAGAAACCATAATTAAAATACATTCCAATGTCATAAACTACCTGGGCAAATTTATAGACAGGAATTTTATTATCATAGAATGTTGCTATTTGCTCCCCCTGGCTATCGAATACACTGACAGCAGAATAATCTCCACCACTACCAGAAGAAGTATCAACGCCGATAAAATATCGCTCGTTAGATTTAACATTTCGGTAAATAAAAAAACTCTTGTTCAAATAAGAATCAAGAGTTTGCGATAATTTTTTATTCACTTCATTCACTCGAAGGGGAAGAAGGATATAATTAATTCGCTCCGTAATTTTCTGCGTATCAAAAACTGATCGACTTGTGGCCTTAAAACTTTCCTCTGGCGTACTTGGATATTCTTGCTGAAAATCCTCAGTGTCAATATCCTCTAGTTTCCACCTTCTCCACATTAACAATTTAAAGGAGATTCCTTTTTCTCGAAGGGCAACCTCATCACGCTCTAAATGTTCTGGCTCCATTCTATGACCTTTATTGTTTGCTCTAAACCATTTCTCAGCCAATTCTATCTCATGCTTAAATTGTTTACTTATAGCAGAAGAAAACCAAGGAAAAAAGAAACTTTTATATTTTGAATTACCTTTATAGGCAGACATAAATAATTTTTGGTAATAATTGTAACCATTAGAAGTTGTCTCAATAACTATCTTACTGTCATTATTCTTGGCTAGTGCTTGCTCCAAACTAACTAATGAATCTCTTTGTTGATCGTCTGGATAAAAGGCAAATTCGCTCAATAGAACATACTGAAGCGTCATACCACGCCCCAAGGATTTATTTCCTGCGGTCTTAACGATAATTCTTGAATTATTTTCTAACAATAATTCAATACGGTTATTACGTTTTTCCGCTGGCTTATATTTATCTGGAATAGAAGCATACATTTGTTTTAATCTCTCAAAAATGGATTGTGTTGATTCTACATTGTATGAAACTATCAGACAGTTAGTATTTGCTCTAGTGCAAGCAAGCCACAAACAATATGCCAAACTATATGTCGTAAATCCTAATTGGCGGCTCTTGCTGATTATATTAAATTTATCCATGTTCTGATAAAAATAATCTTGTTGCTCATTCAAGATAAAAGGAATTTCATCTCCATTATTATCAACTATCTTTACAAAATTCTTAGCCCATAATTTAAAATCAGCATTAATTATCTTTAGTTTATCGGAAGTTGATTTAACGGTTCTTGCCATTGTCAACCACCTACAACTCTAGCCCATCATCATCGGCAATATCTTTTTCTTTCCTTTTTGCTGATTTAATATTGGCTTGAATCTCCTTTTGCAATTTAAGCAAGGTATCTATTGCTTTAGCATCACCTTGTTTGGCCTTCTCACTAACTGAATTGTATATTTCTAGTAAATCATTTGCAGTTTTACTATTTAAGTAAATATTAACTAAATTTTTATATTCATCCGTTGCTTCCCAATCATCAAAATATTGTAAATTCCTTACACCAATATATTTGCAAATTTCTTCCAAAGTTGTCTGTTTCATTGGTCTACCTTGAAATGGAATATTAAATTTGAAGCGGAAGTATTTCCGTTTCTTTTCGCTGATCTTGCTTAATGCTTCTTCTAAATCATTTCTATATCTAGCCAAATTAATAACCTCCTTCAACTATAAAGGGATTAAAACATGGACTTAATACGGAATTTGAACCCCGTATGCCATGCTTTAATCCCTTGGTAGTGTATTTCTATGTAATTGAAATTTTGAACGATTTTAGAGCCAGTTATTTAGATTTAACTACAATGTCTCTAAGGCATCGTTTTTGACAATAATAAAAGGATAGCCCTCAGCGACTATCCCTAGTTTTTCCTTTATTTGTTTGTTGGCTCTGATTCTACTCAAACCATAAGCATCTAATATTTCTGGTAATGATTTTTTTAACTGTCTTTCTGCTTCGCTCCTTTTAATTCGTAATTCTTGATCTAAAACTATTTCACAAACTATATCCTTTTCTAAACAATAATTTATTTCATCAAAATACCACATAATAATATGAACAATAATTTCTGTCCTTTTATCGCTCCTATATGTGGTTGTTCTATCAACTATGGTTTCTTGTTGCTTATCATATACTTGCTTATATTGAGGATAGAGCCAATCAGCAGTTTTCTGTCCTTCTTTTCTAAAGAACATTTCCCTACTTAAACCTTTAATCGTATAATTATTTTCCTTCCATGCTTGGCCTTGTTGTTCAATCTCAGGAAACAACATATTATTATAACTTGGAATAGAATAATAATTAACGTGTCTATACTTTTTATTCTTATCATCTGGTGAATTAATACTTATTGCCTGACTACGCTTTAATAAATCCTCTGGTACTTCTGAATTATCAACTTTATTCAATAATTTATGATAAGCAAATAAAGTATTTTTCTTAGATATTTCTTTTATATTGCCTTCTTTTATGCCCATTGAATTACAGATAAACCTTGTTGAAGCAAAGAATAATACATTATCTTCATCATCAGTCATTTTTTCAGTAGTAACATTATCCTTTGCAATATACAACAACTGTCTTAAATACTTAATATTACTCTTAATGTTCTTATACGCTTGTGGACATTTTTTTTCCAATTCTCCAGTGTCTATTGCTCTTAAATTTTGTTCAATTATTTCTTTTTGTTCCTTCTGCCATTCGGTTTCTGCTATCTCTAAATTAAATATCTCTCTTATAAATTTATATGCTTTAGGTCTGCTCCTAAATTTCCCTAAAACTTCAATAACTCCTAAGAGATTATAAGATACACCGCAACTTGCACTATGACATTTGTAAATCCATGTTCCATCTGGTTGTTTAATAATTCCTGCTGAATTATTATTATCATCATGGAAAATACACCTTATATTTTTAGGATAATGAAATTCTAATAATTCTCCTAAATTTATTTCTTTAAAAATATAATCACAAAATTCCTGATTATTATTAAATACCATATGTGGATGATTTAATTTTTCCTTTAAATATTTTATATCTCTATTTTTTATGGCTTTAATGTTGTAATTATTGTCTTTTACTTTCTTGTCATTAGCAGGGGGGTTTTCGTCCCCACAATAATATATATGTTTATTATTTAATACATAATTATTATTGTGGGGACATTTCTCTGAGCCATTGTCCTTATTGGCTTTAGAAGGGGTACTCACAATGCTAATGTCCTTAGATAATTCAATAATATCATTAGAATCTAATATATTACCAGAATCAAATACTATTTCTTTGCCAGCATAATAAAATCTATTTAAGTTTTTACATTGTATATCAATATCACCAATACAATCCATTAAATATAATTGTATTCTTTTTGCTGTATCTTTATCTGTAATTACATTATCTAAAACATATACTAATCTCATTTTATGTTGTTCTTCTTTATGATTAAATGATGTGTAAACAAAATTAGGTATTAAATTAATCTCTTTACAATAATTAATAATATCATTATAACTTCTATGTTGTTCACTGCCTACTAAGAACCTAACTTTATTCTTTTTACCTTCAACCAATTTCACATAATCATTTAATATAATATCGTCAGATAAATTCGCTTCATTATCAATATCAATCATAAACATTTGTTGAGATTTCCATTGTTCTTCCTTGGTTCCACAATAAGAAGGACGAATAGTTTTACCTTGTAAAATACTATCTTTAATTTCCTCTATAGAATATTCTTTTGCGGTATCTAATGTCATTCTATTTGTAACTGCTCCACATTCTTTACCTTGTGGTTTAGATGAATAGCAAATATTATCTATAATACATTTAATATTCATATTAAATTTCCTCTCCTTTTCTAAAAAAATGACATAAAAAAAGAGAGGGACTTATTGCTGTCTCACGACATGAGCCCTCTGGTTAAATATTAATTATTCAATTCGTTCGCTATAACTAATAAAATCTCTATTAGTTAATGCAATAGAATACATACATTCAGAAATATCATCTTTAACTAACCTATAATCATTTCTAGGTAATCTATTGACATAAGTTTCATATTCTTCTTTCTTGTAGAATCTATTTTTGGGCAACAAAAAAGGAAGGTCAAAAACCTCCCTTAATGCTTTCAAGTTAATATCCGTATGTAAATATCCTTGTTTTGGTTTAATTTTTCCAGCAAGATTATATTTGCTAATTAGGTTTAAAAATTCATATTGTTTGTGTCTTTGTAGGCACTCGTATAATTCTGGAAAATCCATATAATCAACTAAATATTTTTTATTTGCTTCTTTAGGCATTGGATAAGGACTGTAAAATCCTTTGAATGTCGAATCTATACACAATAAAATCATTTTTGCTTCTTCTGATTTTGGAAGTGGAATATTATACAAACTCCATATTGTTAATAATGTTGAGCCACAATACTTAGAGAAATAATTCTCCCTGCTAATTCTATCTATTATATTGAAGTTGGCTGAATTATAATTATAATCATCATCTTGGTTCATCATTACTACATGATTGTCAAATGTTTTCCCAGAACATAGGGAAAGGTCAACGCCAATTACATCACTTTCGTTACTAGCGTTCTCGGTTATACCTAACGCCTTAAAATCACTATTGAAGAAATTTACCTTCCATCCTTTAATCATTTCCAATAACTGACAACTAAAGAAACTATCTAAATCATTACTTAGAATTAAATCATAGTATTTATTATCATTTACCCAAACAGGAAACATCTCCTTAATATTTGATTTCATTTTATATATGTTGCTGTCTATTGTGATATGTGAGTATAGAATTTAACCATTCAAGGTTAGAACAAATATTCACCTCCACTTCTTTCTACATTCCAAGGTGGTATCCGTTAATACCATTTTCGACTACAAACATTATTCAACCCCTTTCTTTTATTTTTATTTATTATTAATTTGGTTTAATGTTTCGGTCATTTTATCTAAACTTAATTTTACTTTTGCTATTTCTTCTCTAAACAACTTGTCATATTCTATTATTTGTTTTTGAAGTTCAAGTAATTGTTCTAGCATATTAGTCACCCCTTTATCTGATCTAATGTATCCGACATTCTATTTAGTATCTTTTCGCTATTATCAATTCTTTCGCCAACTTTATCTAATAGGTACTTTATGTCGTTTATTTTTTGTTCTATCTCGTTTAACTTTTGTTCAACCTTGTTCAAAATAGTCACCCCTTTCATTAAATAGAGGGGGGACGGTATTAAACCGTCCCCCTTGACCTTTACTGACCAATTAGGCATAAGAAAATAAACTAGGAAATTGCAAAACTGGCTGCTGCCTTAGTATTTAATAGTTTTAAGCCAAATTGAGTTTCAAGGTATATAGATTGCTTGCTACCAGAAACAGGTTCTACTGTAGCATGGAAGGGAATTAATTCTGCCAATTCGAGATAGTTAGGATTCACAATAAATAATTTATTGTTTAATTTTTCAGATAATACAAAAGTTACGATACCATAAGGGGTAACATATCTTTCAGTGTCAAAACCTAAAAACATATCACGTGCCAAAAATTCAACATTACTAAAACTATTTAGTTGAATTTTCATTTGTGCAGGTAAGAAACAAAGCATTTCATCATTAACTCCTGCATCATACATTTTAGAAACAACTTCCTCAAATTTTGTCTTAGTAAAAGTAGCATTGGTAACTTGGTTTACAGGATTAATCTGTGCCAAAATACCATCTGTGGTATATGTTTTAGTTGCGGAAACATATCCCTTAGTACCATTGATTAAAATATTTTCCATTTTAATTTTCATTGCCTTAGTTTTTTTCACGATTTCATGTGCCAATAAATCAGAGATACCTTTAGCATTTGTGGCTTGGGCAGTATTAGAAACCGTTGCAGTAGCCCCAATCAATTCGCAATAGTTGCTGATAGGTGCTAGGGTATCATCTACAGGATTAGGAGCATCTGCACCTTCTCCCAAAGTTACAGCGGCACTCTCGTTAATTGCTTCCTCAATCCAATTTAAAGTGGCATTTTCTGCCTTAACGGTTTTGGGTAATAGTAAAGTTGTAAAGGGAGTTAAAATAGGTGTAGTTTGAATCAGAACATCTTTCATATCAATAGATTGACCAGCAACAAACTTATCTTGTGTAAACATAAATATCATCCTCCTAAATTTTTATTTTTTATTACTTGCTAAATAATGCTTTCACCATACCAAGGGTATCGTTATTTTTCTTGGCTTGGGTGTAACTGTCGGCTTTTCCCTTATGTCCGTCAGGGACATAATTATTATTCAGTTTTTTTGCTTCGAGAATCTTATTCAATTTTTTAATATCTTTATTTAGTTGTTCAATATTTTTAGCATTAAAAAAATCTGCGAATTCATGCAGATTATTTTCCTTGAGTATTAAGTTTTTCTCCTTTTGCCAGAGTTCAATTTCCTTTTGCTCTAGGGCTTTTTCTGCATCTGATTTTTCTTTTGGTTTAAATTGTTCTAACTCTTTAACTTGATTTTTAAGCGGATTCAATTCATCCTCAATCCATTTATTTTTAGCATCTACTAACATTTTGTTAATCTCTTGTTGTTGTTCGGGTGTCCATTCCATAAAATTATATACCTCCTAACTTATTTGCTAAATGCTCAATAGCCCTAATGATAGCGTTATGTGCTTCCTCACTTTTTGATATTTGTTGCATTAATAATTCTTCTCTGATTTTAGATTCTTTTCGGGTGTCATATAAGAGCCACACAAACAAAACTGCAAATATTCCTTGGGAAACTATTAATTGCATTGTATCGGCATTTAGAATGTCCATTATCACCACCTCCAATATTTAGATTTACATTACAATTGGTTATTGTAGTTAGTAATAAAATTTTTGTAGCCAATTATTTTTTGCTCATTCATGTTAATATCTTCTCTTTCATATCTGCTCAATAAGGAGATACTGCATTTTAGATAATTAGCAATTTGCTTTAGACGTATTTTCTTGTTCCTTCTGAGATTAAAATATAATTGCTTTTCGTGTTCACTCATGTTTCTCTACCTTCTCTTACCTTAAAATTTTTAATAGTAATATTGGTTTAATGGCTGATTTAAAAGGGAAACCAATTCAAAAATTTTAATAAAAAAAATATAAAGGAGAGAAGTAGCCCTCCCCCTATGTATAGATTCGCAACATTTGCCTAAAAAGCAAAAGTCACATTAAATATACTCGATGGAATGTACTTAATGTGGCCTTTATATCCATAATAGTATCTCTTGCACACAACTCATCAACCCTTATTTTACAAGGGTTTGTTGGGAGTTTCTAAAACTCTAGCATATTCTCTCTCCCTAGAGGTTTACTAAAATTTTTAGTGAAAAATCACCTATCAGCCATTGATTTTATTGGCTTTATCGCACTTTTGGTAATATTTAGGAGAGAGTCGATTAGCCCTTATTTTATAGGGGTTTAAAGGCAGTTTCTATTTTATAAACATATTTTATTCTCCCTAGTAGTTTACTATGTTCCCTTAAAGAGTATTATCTATAAAATGTTAGTGAGTCATTGATATATAAGGATTAATACTATTTTATATCCATAATAGTATCTCTTGCACACAACTCATCAACCCTTATTTTACAAGGGTTTGTTGGGAGTTTCTAAACCCTTAACATTTTGTTTATGTCTTAATTTACGCATACTTTCCCTTGCATATCTTTTATTATCTTCATGTTCTTTTTCCTTCCAGCAAGTGGGGCAGTATTTTTGACGGTTGTTGGTAATTGTAATTAATTTTCCACATTCTTCACAGTTACCAATATCTTCACCTTTCCATTTTAAATACTCTAATACAAAATTATCAAAGTTATTAATTATACGGTCACTGGTAGAGAGCGTTTATAGGATGAATTGAAGCAAAATTCCTTATTAATATACGAATTAACTTGTCAATTCCTTGCCTTGCTTAGTCAAGTTGTCTTTGATATAATAAATTGACAATATAATTCATGTAAATTGACAATCTGATTCATTGAAAAAACGGTAAGTAAAAAACTTTGTACCAATGATTATATAAGGGCGTAGCTCAATTGGTAGAGCAACTGACTCTTAATCAGTAGGTTCGGGGTTCGAGTCCCCGGTGGGTCACCAGAGGATAAATCCACTCAATGGGTGGATTTTCTTTTTTCTTAAGACAAAAAAGCTTGCACTTCTGCAAGGCCTTTCCTTGATCTCAATGGGATTCTTCAAGATATACAAGCAATTCCTAATTAAACCGTTAGAGGTTAAAGACTGACTAATAATTTACAGGCTTTTCCAATATCACAAAAAAACCTTTAGTAATGTTTTTATCTAAACAAGCAGTTTGAGCAGGGGAAAGGAGATAAATTATTATTTTTTAAGAGGAATTTTCAGAACTATGTAGAATATTAAATAAAATAAAGAATTTGATATTGGCATGTGACTGGAGAAGCCGCACGGTATCAGGATGATGATCCTGTTATTGTGTGGCTTTTTTTATATATAGTATATCTTTGTTTTTTTACCTACGGTTAACACCAGCAGGCATAAGGATCATGGTTCAGTGTTAGAGATGCTTAATTAGGGGGGATATACATGCGTAAAACAAAAATAGTTTGTACCATAGGACCAGCCAGCGAAAGATTAGAAACCATTAATGAAATGATCAAAGCTGGTATGAATGTTGCCAGACTGAACTTTTCGCACGGTTCCCATGAGGAACATGCTAAGCGTATCACAACCATTCGTTGTGCAGCACAAGAGATGGGACAAAATATTGCTATTTTATTAGATACCAAAGGTCCTGAAATCAGGCTGGGGGATTTTCAGGAACAACCAGTGCTACTAGAGGCAGGACAGTCATTTTTTTTAACAACCGAACCGATTATAGGGGATCAGCACGGAGTTTCCGTTACATATGAGGACCTGTCAAAGGATGTCAAAAGGGGAGACCGTATCCTGGTTGACGATGGTCTAATTGAATTAGTAGTTGAAGCTGTTGAAGAAAAAAAGATAGTTTGCCGGGTAATGAATGGCGGAAAAGTTTCTAACCGCAAAGGAGTAAATTTACCGGATATTCATGTAAACTTACCGGCGGTAACGGAGAAGGATATTGCAGATATCAAATTTGGCATAGAACAGCAAGTGGATTTTATTGCGGCATCCTTTGTACGCAAGGCTGGGGATGTCTTAGCCATTCGGAAAATTTTGGAGGATGACGGGGCTAAAATTGATATTATTGCCAAGATAGAAAGCCGAGAAGCAGTTGATAATCTGGATGAGATTATCCAAGCATCAGATGGTATCATGGTGGCCCGGGGTGACCTAGGGGTAGAAATTCCGGCTGAAGAAGTACCCATTATTCAAAAAAAAATAATAACCATTTGTAACCAAGTAGGAAAGCCCGTGATTACCGCTACCCAAATGCTTGATTCCATGATTCAAAACCCTCGCCCGACCAGGGCAGAGGCCAGTGATGTGGCGAATGCCATCTTTGATGGAACTGACGCCATCATGCTATCCGGGGAATCTGCCAATGGCAAATATCCCGTTGAAGCTGTAAGGACAATGGATCGCATTGCCAGACGTTCGGAACAAGCCCTGAGCGACGGGGCTAAAACATACACTAACTGCTTTAGTGTTACCGATGCCCTAGGTCAGGCCGTATGTACTGTGGCCAACCAACTGGACGCAGCTGCCATTATTACTGCCACCACCAGTGGCTATACGGCAAAGATGATTTCACGCTATCGCCCCCAATCAGCCATTGTGGCGGTGACGCCGGACCGAGGTGTCATGAGACGGCTGTCATTGGTTTGGGGAGTGGTTGCATTACCTTCACCAAAGCTTACCAACACAGACCAAATGATTGCTACAGCGGTGGATACCGCAGTGGAACAAAAAGTCGTAAAGGGTGGAGATCTAGTAGTCATCACTGCAGGGGTACCTGTAGGACTTCAGGGAACCACCAACTTGATGAAGATTCATACTGTAGGAACCATAGTGTCCAGTGGTACAGGGATTGTTGCACAGGCTGTGTCTGGGCCGGTAAGGGTATGCAATGATGCTGAAGAGGCGGCTAGGCTGGAACCAGGTGAAATCCTCGTAACCAACGGAACTGATGCAGGCTTTGTACCATTCCTGAAGAATGCTGCTGCCATTGTGGCGGAAGAGGGAGGGCTAACCTCTCACGCAGCAATTTTAGGACTGGAGCTAAAGGTTCCAACCATTGTGGGAGCGAAAGGTGCCAGCGGAATATTTAAAAATGGTGAAATCATTACAGTGGATGGTCAAAGTGGTGTTATTTACAGAGGAAACGCCAAGGTTTTCTAAATGAATGCAAGTTAATTTGTCAGGAGTTACTTGGTAGTAAATGACCTACTATTGACGAAAATATGCCAATATCTTTTCTGATATGATAATAAGAGGGGGCATCAAACCCCTTTGCAAAGGGGCTGTTTGTAAAAAAAAGCCCAGATAAACCGCTTAAAACTTTGTTTTAAGCGGTTTATTCACTTTATCAGACTAACATGTCTCTTGCGACAACACTGCTGAATGAAAATTTGGTCCATACTACTTTTGTGGCTGGCGAAAGTAGGTCGTACTTTCTTGTTACAGCGAGTCCGTTTATTAGATGGACCACAACGACTAGGTGCATAGCAGATTGTTGCTCCTTCGGGAAGCACGCAGGGCAGAATACCCCCTATTGGTTATCGTACCAGCCTCAAATCAAAACCAACCTAAGGAGAAGTAAAGTTATAAGTTTTAAGGGTATCCCTTACTTTGGTATTTCAAAATAAGTCAAGTTTTTTTGCTAGTTTGCCAATTTTTCTCAAAAAAGAAAACCCACTAAATGTAGTATTTTCAAATATTTCCTAAGCAATATTTCTAAATCGCAAAAATTCAAAATTTTCAATATTTAACTTGCCTTATACTGTTATTTGATTATCTTAGTTTTTCGGCTTTTTAATTTATATTACTCTTTCTTTTGAATATTAGCATTTTCATGGCACGATCTATGCTGTAAGAAATGATTACTCATTAAAATAGACCAGCGGTAAATAGTCAATAGCTGTTTCTTTAAAAATTTTAAGGAAGATGTCAATAGCATGTTAACACTAATACTAAAGAAGGAGGCCGGGGAAAATGTTCGAGAGTGAATATCGGGAAAAACTTGTTACCCCCGAAGAAGCGGTTAAGGTAGTTAAATCCGGTGACTGGGTAGATTACATGTTTTTTAATGGTTATCCAAAAGCCCTTGATCGAGCGTTGGCCCGTCGAAAAGATGAGCTATATGGTGTGCATATCAGAAGCGGAATCTCCCTCCCCCCACTACCAGAAGTACCTCAAGTTGATCCGACAATGGAACATTTTCAGTGGGATAGTTGGCATTTCGGGGCATTTGAGGCGAAATTGGGTGATCGGGGAATTTGTAGTTTCTCACCCCTACTGTATCACGAAGTGCCTGGTTACTATCGTCGTCGGGAAGTAGAGGTTGACGTTGCCATGGTGCGGGTTTGTCCTATGGATAAGTATGGCTATTTCAATCTCGGGATTAATACATCGCATATTGAAGCGGTGTGCGAAAATGCCCGCATAGTTATTGTTGAGGAGAACGAGAGTATGCCTTACGTCTTTGGTGGAAACGGCAACCAACTCCACATCTCCGAAGTCGACTTTGTGGTAAGGGGTGAAAACGAGCCAATGGCCAGTATACCGGCCATTGAGCCTACCAAATCTGAAATCAAAATTGCTGAGCATATTCTGAAAGAGATCAACGATGGGTGTTGTATTCAATTGGGTATTGGGGGTTTGCCCAATTACCTGGGTAAGAAGATAGCAGAAGCAGGTTTCCGGGATTTATCAGTTCATACTGAAATGATGGCAGACGCCTATTTGGAGATGTGGGAAAAGGGGTGTATTACAGGTCGTAAAAAGGAAATTGACCGCAAAAAAATGGTTTGTACCTTCGCCCTTGGTTCTCCCCGCCTTTATGAATTTATGGACCGCAATCCTATGATTGCTACTTATTCCGTGGACTACACCAATAATCCTGCGGTAATTGCTCAGATATCCAACATGATTTCTATTAATAGTTGTTTAGAAGTTGATTTTTACGGCCAGGTGACCTCAGAAATGCAGGGAACACGTCAGCTTACTGGAACAGGTGGCCAATGGGATTTTGTTTATGGGGCTTACCACTCCCCGGGTGGTAAAAGTTTCCTGTGTATGCCTTCCACTTATTTAGACAAGACCGGAACTTTACAGTCCAAGATCAAACCTTTTTTAACTCCAGGAGCGGCCTGTACCGTTTCTCGCCAGTTAACTCACTACATCGTCACCGAATACGGCAAAGCTTTGATGAAGTGCCAGTCTGTCTGGAAGCGAACAGAGAACCTAATCAATATCGCCCATCCAGATTTCCGGGAAGAACTAATTAAAGAAGCAGAAAAACTGGGTTTCTGGAAGAGAACTAACCGCATCGAACCATAGTGTGCCCATGAAAATCTCAATATAAACCAGTTCTTTCTTCATGTTCCACAGTTATATTTTGATAAAAGGGCTGTGCCGAAACAAAAGTTTCAGCACAGCCCTTTTATATATTAATCTACCGAGAAGGCCAGAGATTGTTCAATAACCTTGACGGCCATTGGCAGTAAAAATAAATCAAACTGTATTCCTGCATTGCGTTCCAACTCACGAATTGCTTCTTGGTGACTGATGGCCTTTCGATAAGGACGGTCACTGGTCATGGCATCGTAGGCGTCTGCAATGGCCAGTATGCGGCATTCTAAAGGGATTTGTTCTCCCTTTAATCCCAGGGGATAACCTTGTCCGTTCCACCATTCATGGTGCTTGAGAATCCAATCGGCTATGGGCAATAGTTCCGGAGATGCTTGAGCAATGCGGTAGCCAATCTCGCAGTGACGTTTAATTTCATTATGTTCGTCCGGTGTAAGTTTTGTGGGTTTAAAAAGAATCTTATCAGAAATACCCACTTTACCAATGTCATGAAAATGTGCAAAAAGCTGCAGGTCGTAGATTTTGTTTTCGGGTAACCCGAGGGCTTTACCTATGTTTACAACCAGACTTTTCATGCGGTCCCCGTGACCCTCTGTGATAAAATCCCGGGCTTCCAGAGCTTTCATAAGAGTTTGTACAAGGGAACTGCGTGTACTTTTTGCATGGTGTAACTTTGCACGGTACATATAGTAATCGGCTTCTTTAAAGACCTCATTCAAAGGTTTAGTGGGAGGTTCCCGCAGAGCATAACCGATGGACAAACTTAAATGACTTCCTGGGTTTTCCATGTTGTAATCCTTGATGTTTTTTTCTAAACGAGACACAGCAACCTTTAGGGTATCCATAGACACATTTGTCAGTATAACCGCTAACTCGTCTCCACCGATTCGAGCAACAATATCTTCTTCGCGGTAAGATATTTTTAATATATTGGCTACGGCCCTTAGGGCATTGTCTCCGACCTCGTGGCCCATGGTATCATTGATCAGTTTTAGACCGTCCAAGTCTGCAACAATCAAGCCCACAGGCTCAGAACTGTTTTCCAGTCGGCGCATCTCCAACTCAAAGTGTGTACGGTTATAGAGTCCTGTGACGGGATCATGCATACTGAAATACTTTGTTTGTAGTTCGGCCCACTTGCGCTCGGTGATATCACGTAGGCATAAGATACTGGTGCTCACTGATCCATGCTCATCCTGCAGGATATTGCCGATTAATTCCAACCAGCGGTAATAGCCCTGTGCATTTTTATAACGAAAATCAACCCTCATACAAGACCAGTGATTGATGCTTTTTTCATAGGCTTCAAGAACCCGATCAAGGTCTTCTGGATGAACGTTCTTAAATACCGGTACTCCTAGGAGGTCTTTAGGATCAAATCCTAAAACAGTTTTAACTGAGGGACTGACATACTGTGTAATTCCTTCCGAATTTAGCTCAACCATAATGTCAAGCATATTCTCAGTTATACGGCTGATTCGCTCTTCGCTTGCTAGGAGGGCCTGCTTCGTCATTTTCCGATCCGTTATATCCCTGGCAGTGATAATAGCTCCTGTGGCCTGACCATGACTATTTGATAGTATTTTTCCTGCACATTCCAGCCAGAGATAGCGCCCGTCTGCATGACGACAGCGACATTCAAATTCGCCTTCCGTATAGTTTGCTAAACTATTTGCAAATAGTTTAGTGGTTTTATCGTAATCCTCCGAGTGCAATAATTCAAACACCTTTTTCCCTAAAAGCCTCTCAGGTTGATAACCCAAGAGAAACTTTACAGATGGGCCGACATAGGTAAGAGTTCCACATTTATCAATTTGTATAATGATGTCGCGCATGTTTTCGGTAATCTGCCGAAATCGAAATTCGCTTTCTCTCAGGGCATTTTCAAACTCTTTTCGTTTTGTAATGTTTCGGGTGCTGATAACAACGCCTGTTCTTCTATCTCCTTCCACTAAGCACCGACCAACGGACTCAACCCATAAATAATGACCAGTTGCATGTTGTAGTTGATATTCTACAATTATTTCAGAAGCTGAGTTAAGCGCAGTCTGAAAAGCATCGGTTACCTTACTTATATCCTTGGGATGAATGCGAGAGAAAACTGATGTTCCTTTGAGTGCTTTTGGGTCATAGCCTAAAATGGTTTTGTGAGAGGGACCGACGTATCGAATAATACCCGCTAGGTCTGTTTCGGTATACAGATCTAACATGTTATTGGTAATTTGTTGCAATCTCTGCTCTAGTTCAGAAATGATTTTGAGCAAGGAGTCTTTAGTCTGAATTG
Source organism: Desulforamulus reducens MI-1 (assembly GCF_000016165.1). GTDB lineage: Bacteria > Bacillota > Desulfotomaculia > Desulfotomaculales > Desulfotomaculaceae > Desulfotomaculum > Desulfotomaculum reducens. Next base: position 413,663 of record NC_009253.1, read on the forward strand.
GTATTTTTCTTGGGGGAGTTTTTTGGTAATATTCCATCTTAAGAATCTCCATTTGAACTTTTTTTATAGTATTAGCCAAATAATTGCCAATTCCTGCAAATTATCTCATATTATGTCGAAAAATATTAAATTATTAGAGATTATAGGTGGTTAAATATTTCTAATAAATAAAAATGGTAAATAAAGTTAATGTAATTTTTACTAATTGACAGGATAATTCCGAAAGTTGTCGAACAATAGCTATATATCCTGACTTGACATGAGGGCAGGATTATTCTTAATTATTTAATGCTGTTGTTTTGGTATTATCAAAAAAGCTTCTGTGGGTATTCTTGAACAAGAGGTGACAGCTAAATTAGTAAAATACACAAATGATTTATATGAAAGGAAGATAATTAACGTGAAATTGACAATAGGGAGGACATTAACATGAAAAGTATAAAATTTATTATTGTTACGATTACTATTTCTATTACAGTCCTGATCTTTGCGGCTCAGACTGGGCTGGGTTTTTATCATTTTAAGAGTATCCTGTCCACTCAAATCGAGTCCTCTCTAAAAACAGACGTTGAGAAGGAAGCTGGTTTTTTAAACGGCAAGCTTGATAATGTTGGTAAACTGGCCAGAATATTAGCTGCAGATTTGGAATCATTGCCACAGTATAACATTGAGCTATACGAACCCATTATTAAGAAATATATCCAAGAAGAAGACTTGGCTCTGGGTAGCGGATACTGGTTGGAACCATTTATCTATAATGAACAAACAGAATATTATGGTCCATATATTTATAAAGATAACGGTAATCTGCAGTTAACGTTGGACTACAGTAACCAGGAGTACAATTATTTTCAATATGACTGGTATAAAAACGCATTAAACTCAGATAAAAAATTGTGTTGGAGTGAACCCTATCTAGACACAGTTACCAATTTAACGATGATGACCATAAGCAGTTCTATTAAGAAGGATGGTCGGTTAATTGGTGCTACCACCGTAGATGTTGAACTTAAGGAACTACAGGACTATGTGTCTAAGATTAAAGTTGGGCAAAGGGGTTACGCGTTTATTATCACATCTTCTGGATATTATATGGCCCACAGGGATGAAAGTAAAAATCTAAAGGTTAAAATTACAGAAGAAAAGGATCCCCAGGTTCAAGCTATGGGGAATACTATTATCAATGCTACTGTTTCCGGAACGACAGAAAATAGTATAAATAATAGTAAGTATATGGTTTCCTATGCACCAATTGGTCAAACAGGCATGAAACTGGTTATGGTGCTGCCCAAAGAAGAAGCTACCTCGGTGTTAGCCAAGTTTTATACCACCAATGGGATCAGTTTACTTATAGCCCTAATTCTTTTTAGTGTGGTATTATTTCTATTTATTAACAAAGTTTTAACAGCCCCCTTAAAATTAATTGTATTGGAAGCACAGAGAATTTCCGGTGGAGATCTAACTATAGATGCCCAAGGTAAACTTAATAGACTAAGCCTTCTCAAAAATGAAATTGGCCAACTTGCAGAAGCGTTCCAAGTTATGTCCCATAATGTAAGAGAAATCGTCAGTCAGATCATAGATAAATCCAATACCCTTGCGGCTTCATCCCAGCAATTAAATGCAAATGCCCAACAAACTTCTGCTGGTGCCAATGAAACGGCGGTAACCATAACTAAAATTGCCAGCACCGTGGGAACTGTTTCGGAAAATTCACAGGAAGTATCCCAACAGGCAGGCCAGGTAGTTGATTATGCAAACAATGGCTATCAAGGAATAAAGTCAATTAACAAGCAGATGGATATAATTTCTTCAGGTTCTCTGCAAGTGAATCATTCAGTTGTCAGTACTAATAATTCTATTAATAAGATTAATCAATTTGTTGAAGTGATTATGAAGATTGCCGATCAGACTAATTTGCTGGCCCTTAATGCAGCCATAGAATCGGCAAGGGCTGGAGAAGCAGGAAAAGGATTTGCAGTGGTGGCAGATGAAGTTAGGAAATTGGCTGAAAATACCTCCCAGTCTACCAAAGAAATTCAGCAGCTTATTTCTGAAATTGCAGTTGAATCTCAAAATGCTGTAAAAGCTATTGAAGAAAGCGAAAAAGAAGTAAGAAAAGGAAATGAAATTGTTAATGAGGTTGGGAACAGCTTTACAGAGATTATAACTGCCATTAACAATTTAAATGAACAAATTAAACATATTGCCTTGTCAACTGAGCAGTTGAATTCTGGTGTAGAGAATGTTGCGGCAACCACAGAGGAACAAACTGCAGCAATTGAGGAGGTTTCAGCAACTTCCACACAATTAAGTGTTATAGCTGAAGAGTTAACCAAGTTGACCAATAGGTTCAAAATCTAAAGGTTTTCTGTAAAAGTATTAAGTATATCTGGTAATTGAGCTAACATATTTGATTAAAAAAGTGTTGTCTATCCAGCAACACTTTTTTAACTTTTAGGATGATTTATTTATTATGTACTATTAGTAATAATAAGCAATTATTGCAGGTTTTTAAAATATTATGTCGAAATAGAACTAACTAATAATTTGAAACTGAAGGGCAAACCCGAACGAAAGACGGGGACGCAAAACCTTGGGTCTAAGGTTCTAGGAATGAACTATTGATTGCCAGGCTGCAAAAGAAAAAGGGCAGCCATGCCCTTTTTCTTTGTTTAGCAAATCAGAAAGCATAAAACTTTCCGACTTGCATAAGGGCAACTAAGGCTTACGCCATCGCCTAAAGGCTTTCGTGCGGCGCAAGCCAAGTTTTCTTTAGGAAATTATGCTTTTCGAAAACTGTAGATAACTTTAATCGCCCGTAGGATGAATTTGTTCTTGCCAGTATTGTTGTAAGCAATTGATTTAAAAGAATGTAAGAAATAATAAATTTATGAAAGGGAGTTAATAATGAATTCACAAAAGCTACAGGTGTTAAGCGAAGTGTTAGAGACGATTAAAGATATTTTTCCTATGGATTGCATGATTAGCTTAACGGATCGGGAGAAATTTCTAAAATATTTACCAGGGGATAAAATTGATGTCAAGGTTAAGGCTGGGGACAAACTGGCTCAGGGGGATGCCATTGATGCTTCCTTAAGCACTGGAAAGAAAAGTGAAGTAATGGTCCCTGTAGAAGTTTTTGGTTATCCCTTCAAAGCTGTTGCTCTGCCTGTTATAGAAAATGGGGAAGTCATTGGGAGTGTTGGGGTCGGTTTTGATATTTCTGCCCAAGAAGAGGTTGCTAGTGTGTCTGAAACCCTGGCGGCTTCAACCGAGGAAATTAGCAGTAGTGTAGAGGAAATGGCAGCATCGGCCCAACAACTGACGGCAATGCAGACCCAATTAAGTGCTGTGGCTCAGGAGACCAATAGCAGGCTCCAAAAGACCGATGAAATCCTTAAATTTATTAAAGATATTGCTGGGCAGACTAAGCTATTAGGTTTAAATGCAGCCATAGAAGCAGCAAGGGCCGGAGAGGCAGGCAGGGGATTCCATGTGGTTGCCGATGAAATCAGAAAGTTATCGGACCGCAGTGCTGTATCTGTTAAGGATATTGCAGATATAGTGCACGAGATCCGGAATAATACCAATAAACTATTGGAATTTGTAGAAAAAACAAACCAAATTAGTGAAGGACAATCCGAGGCAACCCAGTACATTGCCAAGGCAATTGAAGAAAACGCAAGGTTAGCTGAGAACTTAAGTAATGTTTCAAAGAATATGCTGTAAAATTGATACAAGACCTTTCATTGTATACTAAGTATTACGGAGACATATCCGAGGTTTATTAGGGTATGTCCAGGAAGGCTCTTTTTATCTGGAAGCATTATAACTTTCTGGCCTGCGTAAGGGCAAATTAAGCTTCCGCCAACGTCTAAAAGACTCTCGTGTCCTTTAGGTATGGCGGAAGTTTATGTTTTTCTAAATTGCAGAACCTTTGTTAATAGCAGTGAGGTTTCAGGAACTGCAGGCAGCTTCTCAAAGTTTAGCCCTTCCCATTTCTGTTATTACCTGCAGCATATCTTCGGCTAAAGGAATTTGAAAGGACATTGGGTGACCAGTTCTGGGGTGAAGGAAGGATATTTTATCGGCATGTAAGCAATGGCGGCCTATTTGAGCGATACTGCCGCCGTAGAGTGTATCTCCTACCAAAGGATGTCCCAAATGTGATAAATGAACCCTTATCTGGTGGGTTCTACCAGTTTCAGGCATTAAACGGATAAGGGTACAATCTGTAATATATTGTAGAACCTCAAAACGAGTCAGCGCTTGCTGGCCGGTACTTGATATTTGACGTTTCGTGGTTTTTCCTTCACACTTTTCCAAAGGTAGGTCGATGTAGCCATTCCTTTGAACAATCTTACCATGAACTAGGGCAACGTATGAGCGAGCCAGTTGTTTACGTTTCCTCTGTAAGAACAGTTTTTGTGCACTGTAGGAGTTTTTAGCCACCAATACAAGGCCTGAGGTATTACGGTCAATGCGGTTTACGGCATGAAAGGTGGGCGCTGGGTTGTTCTCTAACCAGTGATAAACTAAGCCATTGGCCAGGGTACCGGAAGGGTAGGCCAAGGTTGGGTGAACACACATACCGGGCTGTTTATTGACCAAAGCAATATCTTCGTCTTCAGAGATAATCGACAAGTCCAACGGTTCCGGTGGCAGGTACTGGTTTCGAGGGGGAATGGGATATATCAGGACCACTTTGTCACCAGTGTTAACGATGGTACGCCAGGTGACCTTAGCGCCATTGCAAAGAATTTCCCCTTCATTTCGGAGTTTTTTCAATGCTCTATCCGAAATATCCTTGTGTTTAAGAAAATCTCTAAGGAATTTACCGTTCTGGCTGGCTTCCACACAAAGGACAACCTGGTTATTTGCACAGACCAATCTTTTTTCCTCCCATTGCCGCATTTCGTTGAACGATAACCATACGAATCAGTAAGCTTGTTGCACCTATGGCTAGACCCACAATAAGTCCTACCCAGTAGCCAAAGGCTGCCAGGGGCGTATAGAGGGAAAGGATATGTCCCAGGGGCAGGCCAATAACCCAGTATGAGGCCAGTGCAACAATAAATGAAACATTTACATCCTTATAGCCCCGGAGTATTCCCTGCACCGGTGTGGCGATGGCATCAGAAAGTTGAAAGAAAAGGGCATATACTAGGAACTGCTGGGTCAATTTAAAAACCGTCTGATCTTTGGTGTACAACCCAGCCACTTGATCGCCAAAGAGCAGTAGACCAATGCCACAGCAGACAGCCATTCCCACCGCAATACCTAACCCCAATAAACTGTATTGTTTAGCATCGGAGTATCGCTGGGCACCTACTTCAAAACCAATGGTAATAGTTAGGGCCATGGAGATACTTAAGGGCACCATATATAAAAATGAGGCAAAGTTTAAGGCGGCTTGGTGTGCAGCGATGGTAACGGTGTTATACTGACTCATCAATAGTGTTACCCCAGAGAAAACACTGGTCTCAAAAAAGATAGAGAAGCCAATGGGTATACCCAGCTTAAGCTGGGTTCGCCAAGCGGAGAAAGAGATACCAAGCCATTTTTTAAAAAAATTGTAACAGGAAAAGGGCTCTACCCTGTGCAATACATAAAGAGCAATGAAAAAAACACACCAATAAGTTATGGCTGTTGCATAACCTGCACCCACGCCACCCAAACGGGGAAAACCCAGCTTGCCAAAAATCAGTACGTAATTTAATAATATGTTGATGGGCAAGGACAGCAACGTAATAAACATAGACACCCGTGTTTGGCCCAGGGCATCAATAAAGCAGCGAAATATGGTATAGATGAACAGGGGGGTAATGCCGAAGGAAAGCCCCACTAAGTAACGTCTGGCAATGTCCCGCACGGGTGACTCCAAGTGCATGGTATTTAAAACTGGTTTTAATGCGATGGCACCACAAATAAGAACAATAATGGAAATGGCAATGGCCAGATAGCTCCCTTGGATTACCGTAAAGGGGACATGGTCCCTCCTTCCCGCTCCTACAGACTGGGCAATGATGGGGGTTACAGCCAGTAAAATGCCCGTAATGCCAGTGGAAATGGGTACCCAGAGGCTGGAACCGATGGCAACCCCGGCTAGATCCCTGGCCCCTGCATTGCCGGACATGACTGTATCCAGCATGACCATGGCAGAAAGTGAAATTTGAGTAATAAGTATGGGCCATAATATTGTCATAAATTGGAGTATTTTTTCCTTTGTGGAGAATGTTTTTTTCATGGTTCCTACCTAATAGAGTATTTTTAAAATAACATTATATCATCTTTATTGCTTAAAAAGACTTTAGGTGCTAAAAAATCGATTTTCCAATTTCTCTGAGGTACTATTTAAAATAACTAACTGTTTAGGAACGGAGACTGACATATGGGGGTAAGTATCAGGGATACCTTGAGTTTGGACATTCTTAAAGGTGCCAAGGTTATCGCCGGGCAAAGGGGCTTTAATCGTCTGATCAAAAGGGTGAGCGTCATTGAGTGTCCGGACTGTCAGGATTACAAAGAACTTTTAAGAGAGGGAGATTTCTTTCTAACAAGTTTTTATGCCGTAAAGGATGATCCGGGGCTTTTAGCCATAACAGTATCGACAATCATTGAGTCCGGTTCCAGCGGGTTGTGTTTGTTGGATCTTTATATGGAAGATCTACCCGAAGAAATTAAAGCACTGGCCAACCGCAAAAATTTTCCTATTATTATGATCTCAAAAGATTTGCCCTATGCAGAGATTATTACAGAGATTATGGATTTAATTATCCAGAACAAAGAAAATATTATTGTAGAAATGCAAGTGGATAAGTTATTGCTGGAAAAAGATGGAAGCAGTATAAAAGGTTTAGCACTTCAGATTAATAATAAATTTTGTAATAATGTTGCTGCCATTTTTATTACCAGCAAGCAAGGGGTAAAAAGACGCCTTTTAAACTTGAAGGAGAGTTTTCAGGGGCAGGAAAGTTGGTCGGTCATTTCCTATAAGAGGGGTATTCTGCTGTTAATCAGTACACCCTATCAGGTGGAGAACCACCAATCAATAAAAGAGCTAAATTCTATTATCCAAACCATTGAGGGGACAACTAAAAACTATTATTTGGGGATTAGTAGACATTATTCAGGTCTTGAAAACCTAGGCCTGTGTATTAAAGAGGCAATGCATGCCAATGAACTAGGTGAAAAAGTTTTAGAGCAAAAAATAACCATGTACAAGGACCTTGGAGTTTACCGGGTTTTATCTGTGGTTAAAGAAACCCCTGAATTGAAAGAGTTTCATGATGAAATCATCTTACCTTTACAGGAATACGACCGTAAAAACAATATGAATTTATTTAAGACCGCAGTATCCTATATCGAAAATGACGGGGATGTAAATAAAACAGCCCAGGAACTTTTTCAGCATAGAAATACTATCCGCTATCGTTTGATGAAGATCAAAGAAATTTTAAAGATGGAAGGCTTAGAAGGAAGTTTTTATGAACAATTATCAGTAGCGATCAAAATTCATAAGATGTTATAGCACTTGTTTTATTTACAAAACAAGTGCTTTTCTTTTTGGATATTTAACAAAGGTCAGAAAAAAATCTTGTCGAATTCACCTAGAATACTATTGAATATGTATAAAAAAATCTACATATTCATGCACGTAAAGGCAGGGTGGTGAAACAGAACCACGTTAACGTTATTTGGGGGTGACAAAGGGAAGAAAGAATGGTTCTATATCTAAAATTTTACCGGGGGTGGTCTTATGAGTAATAAAAGAACGAAATTAATGGTAGCCATTGTGTTGCTGGTCTTTGCACTTACGGTTGTTACAGGTTGCGGAGGTGGAAATCAAGGAGGTTCCGGCGGGCAGAAGGCTAAAATTGCCTATTATGCCTTTAACAGTGAACCAGTGCTGGATTGGGATCCCAGTGTGGAGTTTTCCAATGGTATCGCAGTTATGAACAACATTTATGAAACCCTTTTAAGGTTTGATCCGGAGCAAAACAAAATCATTCCTATTCTTGCAGAGGAATATTCAAAATCAGAAGATGGTTTGACCTGGGTTTTCAAACTGAGAAAAGGTGTTAAATTCCATGACGGAACTGAAATGAAAGCCGATGCAGTTAAGTATTCCATTGAGAGAACAAAGAAAATAAACAAAGGTGCAGCCTATATTTGGGATTCCGTAAAGGAAATCAACATCAAGGATGATTACACAGTTGAGTTTAAATTGAGCTATGCGGCCCCGGTGGATTTAATTGCCAGTTGTGGTTATGCAGCCTTCATTATGTCACCAAAGATTGCTGAGCAGCCCGAAGGTTGGTTCTCCCAGGGAAATGAAGCAGGTACCGGCCCCTATAAGCTGCAAAGCACTAAGAAGGGCGAAGAAGTGGTACTGACTCGCTTTGATGAGTATTGGAAAGGCTGGGAAGGCAACCACTTTGATAAGGTGATTGTAAAGAAGGTTCCAGAAACTGCTTCCAGACGTCAGTTGGTTGAAAAGGGTGAGGCAGATGTAACCATTGAACTTCCCTATGAAGACGTTGAAGCGCTGAAGAACAATGCCGACGTACAAATACTGGATGCCCCTGCTTTCCAAAACCTATTCTTCTGCTTTAATACAGAAAAGGAACCGTTAAATAATAAACTTGTAAGGCAGGCCCTATCCTACGCTTTCCCCTATGAAGATGTAGTGAAATATGCCATGGGCAACTATGCTACCCAGGCCAAGGGGCCCATACCTTATGGGCACTGGGGACATGGAGACAACCTGTTCCAGTATAAGCACGATTTGAATAAAGCAAAGGAATTGTTGGCCCAGGCGGGCATCCCCAATGGTGGCTTCAAACTTCTCTTAACCTACATGTCCGGGGATGAAGCTGAAAAGAAAACAGCGGAGCTCTATAAAGCGGAACTGGCTAAGCTGAATATTGAATTGGAAGTAAGGGGCATGCCCTGGGATAGTCAGTGGGAGTTGGCCAAGAGCAAAGATGCCAAGAGCAGACAAGATATCTTAGGTATGTACTGGTGGGTGGATTATGCCAGCCCCTACAGTTGGTTGTACAGTCTATATCACTCCGAGAAGGATCCATTGTTTAACTTAAACTATTATAAAAACGAAAAGTTTGATCAGTTAATTGATGAAGCCAATAGTAAGAGCGGTATTGACAGAGCTGCGGCTGAACAAATGTATATTGAAGCGCAAAAGATGCTAATTGAAGATGCACCGTCCATTTTCACCTATGATAAGAAATATGTTTGGGTGCATAATAAGCAATTCAAAGGTCTCAAGAGCAATGCAGCCTACCCCAATACCATATTCTTTTATGATACTTACCGTGAATAAAACAGTGTCATAAGGGGAGCTAAGGCTTACGCCGTCGCCCAAAGGACCTCGTGTCCTTTGGGTATGGCGTAAGCCAAGTTTCTTTAGCCCCTTATGATTTGAAGGAGGGCAGTGAGGTGCGTTCATTTATTCTTAAGAGACTGGGCTTGGGCGTGCTGGTTTTGTTAGGGGTTATTACCGTAACCTTTTTTATTACCAGGGTTATACCTTCGGACCCTGCGGCAAAATGGGTTGGCCCACGGGCCACACCTCAACAGATTGAAGCAGCAAGGGTTGAGTTAGGGTTGGATCAACCGCTCTTTATTCAATTTGGCAAGTACGTAACGGATTTAAGCCAAGGGGATTTTGGCAAATCCCTGCGCAGCCATCAACCGGTGGCAGAGGAACTCAAGGCCTATCTGCCTGCTACCATAGAATTGGTTGTATTATCAACCATCATCGCTATTTTCGTTGGGATTCCCCTGGGAGTCCTTTCGGCCAGAAGAAAAGACCAACTAGTGGACCATTTCAGTAGAATCTTTTCCGTGGGGGCCGTATCTCTCCCCACTTTCTGGGTTGGCCTCTTTTTACAACTGTTGTTTTATCGACACCTAGGGTTTCTTCCCCTGGGAGACCAGCTTAGCACAGATATAAAACTGCTTTATGAAGTGCCCCATATTACTGGCTTTCTGCTTTTTGACAGCTTTATTACAGGCAACTTTGTTATTCTGCAGGATGTTTTAATTCATATGATTTTACCGGGCATTACCATAGCCCTGTATCCCTTGGGTTTAGTGGCAAGAATGACCCGTTCTGCTTTGCTGGAAATTTTGAACGAGGACTATATCAGTGCCGCCAGGTCCTATGGTTTGCCAGAGGGTCTGGTTTTATGGAAATACGCCCTTAAGAATTCTCTGGGGCCCACCGTTACTGTGGTTACCCTTTCCATCGGCTATACACTGGTGAATACCTTTTTAATCGAAGCCATCTTCAGTTGGCCGGGCATTGGTAGTTATATATCTTCAGCAGTGATTAGTCTGGATTATCCCGCCATCATGGGTGTAACCATCTTTTCGGCCATTGCCTATGTATTTTTGAATTTAGTTGCTGACTTTATTATTGCGCTAGATCCACGTGTTCGCACTTAAAGGGGTGAAAGGATGTCTTTAACTGTAGTAAAAGCTTTAAAACCACGGATTAAAGAAATGAGATTTTCTTTATATCTACTCAACAGAAACAAGCTCACCCGTTTATCGTTAATCATTGTATTGGCCTTACTGGTTATGGCCATGGTGGCTCCTTTGATTGTGCCCTATCCGCAGCATATCAGTCTGGAGACCAACCCCCATGATAAACTTCTGGCCCCATCGGCCCAATATTTTTTTGGTACCGATGAGCTAGGCAGAGATATCTTTAGCCGTGTCCTGTACGGTACTCGGATCTCTTTGCAGACAGCTTTGCTGGCAGTGGGATTGGCTTTATGTATTGGTATCCCCTTGGGTGCCATTGCTGGCTTCTTTGGTGGGTTTATTGATGAATTAATTATGCGAATCACCGATATTTTTCTCAGTTTCCCGCCACTGCTGTTAGCCATTACCATTGCTGCCTTTATGGGACCCAGTCTTCATAATGCCATGTTGGCCATTGCCCTATCCTGGTGGCCTTGGTATACCCGGCTTATTCGAGGACAGGCTGTTTCCATACGGGAAAGGCAGTTTGTTAAAGCAGCTCGGGCCATTGGAACTCCGCCTTTTAAAATTATTTTTAATCATATTGTTCCAAACTGTATTGCACCTGTTATCGTACAGGCATCAATGGATATTGGTGGCGTCATTCTAACCATCGCTTCCTTAAGTTTTCTGGGTTTAGGTGCACAACCCCCAACCCCTGACTGGGGACTGATGGTAAGTACCAGCCGGAATTACTTTTTAAATGCCTGGTGGTACAGTATTTTTCCAGGATTGGCCATCTTTATCACGGTACTAGTATTTAACCTGCTGGGTGATGGTTTGAGGGAAATCATGGATCCAAAAACCCGTAAGCTTTAGGAGTGCTAAAAGATGAATCACTATTTCGAGATAAAAGATCTTAAAGTCGGTTTTAAAACCTTTGAGGGGCAAAAAAGGGTACTAGATATAGAGCATTTAGCTATCCAAAAGGGAGAGGCCTATGGTCTGATTGGCGAGAGTGGTTCTGGTAAAACCGTGCTTGCCCTCACTATTCTTAAACTTTTGACCATGCCCCCTGCCATTGTGGAAAGTGGGAAAATCCTTTTTAATGGCATGGACCTTATTACAAAGTCCGAGCATGATATGCGTTTAATCCGGGGTAAAAAAATCTCAATGATTTTCCAGGACCCCATGTCCACCTTAAATCCCGTTTTTACGGTAGGTGAACAATTACGTCAGGTTATTCAACACAACCGAGGTGTGGCCAAAAAAGAAGCAGCAAAAATTGCTCTGGAAACCATTGATTTGGTCAAGCTTCCCGATGCGAAAAGCATTATTGATAAATATCCCCACGAGTTAAGTGGTGGTCAACGTCAGCGCATTATTATTGCCATTGCCCTATCCTGTGGGGCGGAACTTCTCATTGCCGATGAACCCACAAGAAATTTAGATGTTACGATCCAGGCTGGCATTTTAAAGCTTATTGCTGAATTGCAAAGAGAGTTAAAGGTCTCCGTGTTGTTTATCGCCAATAACCCGGGACTTGTTTCTGCGGTATGTAACCATGTGGCCATTCTACAAGAAGGGAAAATTGTGGAAAAGGGTACAGTGCGTGATGTATTAAGAAATCCAATACATCCTTATACCACGGCCCTGCTGAATACCATACCCAAGAGTAAAAAGGAAAAAATTGATCTCAAGAAACTTATCGCAACCGATGGTGCAGAATGTAACGGGGGATGTACCTATTACGCTCGGTGCCTGAAGCGGCAAGGAAACTGTCAGAATCAAAGCCCTACGCTTCATCCCATAGAGGGAACCCATTTTGTTGCTTGTCACCTGGGGCTAGAAGGGAGTGAACCTTAATGAGTACGCCACTCTTACAGGTTAAGGATATTAAAAAGCACTTTCCTTTAAGGGGTGACTTTTTAGCAAAGCCAACTGCCTGGGTCAAAGCCGTGGATGGTATTAGTTTTGAACTGGAAAAGGGAGAAGTCTTAGGTTTAGTAGGGGAATCAGGCTGTGGTAAGACAACTCTGGTTAATGTGCTGTTGCGACTGGAAGAACCAACGGCCGGGGAAGTTTGTTTTGAAGGTAAGAATATCTTTGCCCTAAATCAAAAGGAATTAAGAAAGTTAAGAGAGCATCTGCAGATCGTTTTTCAGGATCCCTTTTGGTCCTTAAACCCCAGACTGTTGATTAGAGATATTGTGGGGGAACCTTTAAAGGTTCATGGCAATCCCTCCACGGAAGAATTAGCCGAAAAGGTTGCCGAACTATTAGAAATGGTAGGCTTACCCCGGGATGGTGTTTACAAATATCCCCATGAATTTAGTGGGGGGCAAAGACAAAGAATTGCCATTGCCCGGTCCCTGGCCCTGCGACCCAAATTTATTGTATTGGACGAGCCCACCTCTTCCATTGATGTTCTATCCCAAGCCCAAATTCTGGATATCTTAAAGGATATTAAGGACCAGTTTGGTTTGACCTATATCCTCATTTCCCATGACCTGAGCGTTGTAAACTATATGTCAGATAAAATTGCCGTTATGTATCTTGGTAAATTGGTGGAGTATGGGAGTGCAGACGAGGTGTTCAATAATCCGGCCCACCCCTATACCAGGGCATTGTTTGCTGCCATTCCGGATATCGAAACCGAAGGAGTCGATTCCCTGGTGACTCTGGATGAAAATGTGCCCAGTGCCATTAACCCACCGGCGGGATGCAGATTTCATACCCGATGTCCAGAAGCCACACCAATATGTCAATCCAAAGAACCTGTGTTAAAAAACTTAGGAAATCAACATTTGGCTGCCTGCCATAAAAATAACAACTAACCAATGATCTCAATAGAATGGAGGCATTACATATGGCCAAGTTTTATGAATATGAGTTGCAGAAGGCGGCGGACGTTTTAATGCGGCATATGTTTAATCTCAAGCCCGGAGAAACAATCGTGATCACTGCTGACTCAGAATCCGATGAAAGGGTTGTCAATGCTACGGCCAGCAGCGCCTTTGCTGTGGGAGCAAAACCAATGGTTATCTGGTTGCCAGCTCCCCAGGGGGTAGGAAAAGCAGCGGACCCAATGCTACCGGTGGAAGCTCTGGCAGGGGCCTTAAGTCATGCCGATGCCTGGGTAGAGTTTAATAACCAGTGGTTGCTTTATTCAACCCCCTTTGAAATGGCCTTTGAGAAAAATAAAAAGCTCCGCTATATTTGCCTGGTGGGTATGGATGTGGACATGATGGTCAGGGTGATTGGCAGGGTTGATGCCAAGGCTTTGTCTTTATTCCAGCATAGGGTAACGGATATAACAGCCCAGGCAAAAAGGATGCGTATCACAACCCCTGCAGGTACCGATCTGGAATATGAGTTTGTACCTAGTAGAAAGATCATTTGTGATGATGGGGATGTCTCCACACCGGGTGTTCATATGCTGGGGGGGCAAATTTCTTTCTTCCCGGATTCTGAAAGTATTAACGGCACCCTGGTCTTTGATGGTTCTCTGGTACCCCCCTGCGGGCTATTAAAAGAGCCTGTGGTTATGAAGGTGGACAAGGGGAGAGTGGTTGAAATTAGCGGGGGCCAGCAGGCTATGGAATTTAAAGCCTGGCTGGAGAGTTTTGACGATCCCAATATGTTCCGAGTGGCCCATGGCTGCTACGGTTTCAACCCCGGTGCGAAACTAACCGGCAATATTTTGGAGGATGAAAGGGTATGGGGCTGTACGGAATGGGGCCTAGGTTACCTCAGCGCTGAAGATGGTCCGCCGGATGGCATTAACGCAAAGTCCCACTGTGATGGCATTTGCCTCAATTCCTCAGTTTGGCTGGATGGAGAACAAATCATGGATAAGGGTGCTATCGTTCACCCGGAATTAAAAGAAATGGCTGAAAGAATAAAGAAATAACAACAAGAGGTGAAAGGCATGAAAAAATTAAGCAAACAGGATTTGTATGATATATTATATGGGTGCACGATTCTTGGCACCGGTGGCGGTGGAGCTTTGCAAGAAGGTCTGACTATGATTGACGACGCTCTGGACAGGGGCAAGGAATTTATCCTGGTGGATCTGTCTGAAGTGCCTGATGATGCCTATATTGCCACACCCTATATGTGTGGTGCCATCTCTCCCCTTACTGAAGAAGAAGAGCGTAAGTATGTAGGGCTGGCTGTGTTGGATGAGGAACCTTCCCTAAGGGCCTTTAGGGCAATGGAAGAATATATGGGCAAGGAGTTTTACGGTGTGGTCTCCACGGAATTAGGTGGTGGCAATACGGCTAAGGCCTTTTATGTAGGGGCTATGGCAGGAAAATATATTATTGATGCAGATCCCGCCGGTCGATCCGTTCCGGAGTTACAGCATTCTACCTACTATATTAACAATTTACCCATCGCACCAATGGCTGTGGCCAATGAATTTGGTGATGTAGTTATCCTCAAAGAAGTGGCGAATGACCTTCGGGCAGAAGCTTTAGTTCGGGCCATGGCAGTGGTCAGCAAAAACTCCATTGGTGTGGTGGATCACCCTGCTTCTGCTAAAGACCTAAGAAAGGCTGTAATTCCCGGGGCCATTACCTATGCTTTGAAATTGGGTCAAGCCTACCGAGAAGCAAGGGAGGAAAACAATGACCTGGCAGAGGCATTGTGCAAAGCTGGCAAGGGCTACCTGCTCTTTAAGGGAACCGTTAAAGATTTTGGTTGGGATACCATAGATGGTTTCACAGTGGGGGAGACCTATTTGGAAGGTACAGGTGATTATACAGGCTCCACCTATAAAATATGGTATAAAAACGAACACATTATTGCCTGGCGAAATGGGGAAGTGGATGTAACCGTGCCGGACCTCATCTGCATGGTTTGCGAGGATAACAAGGAACCTGTTACCAATCCCAATTATCAGATAGGCATGAATGTTGCGGTCTTTGCTCTGCCCGCTCCGGCGGAGTGGCGGACAGAGAAGGGACTGGACTGTTTTGGACCCAAGCATTTTGGCTATAATATTGAGTATTTGCCGGTGGAGAAAAAAATTGGCTAATGCGGAGTGAGAACAATGATCAAAACAGAAGAAATTAGATCTGGCGTAGTTTCCATGTTCAAAGTGAACATGGGACTCAAGACAGGAGAAAAGGTTCTGATTGTTAATGATGTACCTAGACCTGAAGAATGGCAAATGAACTATGGGGAGATCAGTGATATGGCCACAAGATCTCTTTTTGCCAGAAAGGTCTATGATATTGCCCGGGAAGAATTTACAGGCAACCAAATTGATTACATGGTTTTCCCCTCCACAGGACAAAGCGGCAAAGAACCCTCACAGGATGTGGCCGAGAGGTTCTTGGAGTATGATGTTATTATCCTATTGACCAGCCATTCTCTATCCCACACCAATACCCGGGAAAGGGCAACCCAAAGGGGTGCCAGGGTTGCCAGTATGCCGGGCATTGAGTATGCCATGTTTCTTGCGGATGGTCCAATGGCGGTGGATTACGAAGAAATACGTAGGGAAACAGAAACCATTGCAGCCATGCTGACCAAAGCCAAGACAGCCAGGGTGACTACGGACCTGGGAACGGACTTGACTTTTAGTATTGAAAACCGAGAAGGAGGGCCCGATTCAGGGATCTATGATGTAAAAGGGGAGTGGGGTAACCTGCCCGGCGGCGAGGCCTTTACTGCCCCGGTGGAAGGCACTGCCAACGGCAAACTCGTCGTACCCAAGGGATGGTATCCTGGCCTGGAAGAGGATATGGTTCTGGAATTTAAGGACGGCTATGTGGTATCCCTGCAGGGTGGCGGCAAAGTTGGGGAGGAATTTACTAAGCTCTTCTCCTTTGGCGATGAGAGTTTTAAGCACCGGAGAAATTGTGCGGAACTGGGTATTGGTACCAATCCCAAGGCTAAGAAACCAGATAATGTTCTGGAAGCGGAAAAAATTAAAGGAACTATCCATATAGCTGTTGGAGATAGCTCACATATGGGCGGTGTTACAGAGTCCGATTTGCATGAAGATTTTGTTCTCCCTCATCCCCGGCTGTATTTAGATGGAGCGCTTGTTATAGGTAAATAAATCATTGCTTAAAGAAAGCTGCCTGTGCTATGCATACGGCAGCTTTTATGTTTCTATGGAATGCATTTACCTAGCCTCTGGATATTGGCGGGAAGCTAGGAGAGATTTACAACTGCGGCCTCTTTTGTATTTGATTACCTGTTTATATAGTGGGGGCATTACATTCAAACATAAAAATCATCCTCGAGTGGTTAATATTACCATACAGTATTCACAGAGGGTTTGAAGCGTTACAGTTTTTGGAGGGTTCAATAATAGTAAACAAAACAATATTTTCTGAAAATTATAACAAAACTTTGTCGCTTGCCTGACAAAACTCAAGGGACTTCATATATAATAAAAATAACATCCTTAGAAAGGTGGTGTTAAACATTTCTCAAACCCTGCTTGTAAATAAGAAAATTATTGTTCATGGTACTGTTTTTGGAATAATAAACACATTAGGAGTCTATGTTATACACTCTGTCAGAACAGATAAATCTTTACTATTTTTGGTTTTTGGAATGCTTTTAATTATCTTGAACTCCTGGTTCTATATGATTTATTGCTATAAACATGGACACTATTTAGCTGATAAGGAAAAATGTATCTTAGGAATACTGTATATAGGGATTTTGGCGGTTAGTAATATTATTTCTGGTAACAAACTACTTTTCTATCAGGTCGCTTTAGACATTACACCCTTCAGTGTTCTTATGCAGTTGGCAGTTATCCCTATCTTATCCTGCATGGTGACAATGCTGCTGTGCAAGCAAGAGTATTTGATTAAAGAGGAAGATTGCCAGTAAATATTTTAGATTAAAAAACCATCCCCATGATTAACCTGGGAGATGGTTTCGTTTTTTTCTATGGTAACGTATAAAACTATCTTTGTTTTTCTTCAAAAGAAAATGGATATAAAAATTTTCATATTGTAAAGGTTATTGTATAATTAAATTTGTTGTTTAAATACAATTTAAGTTTAAACATTAAAAAGTTAGTCCAAACGGAGGATATTTAATAATAATGAGTGATTTTCAAAAGGAAATTCAAAGGCGCAGAACCTTTGCGATTATCTCCCACCCGGATGCCGGTAAAACAACAATGACAGAAAAACTTCTCCTGTACGGTGGAGCACTTCGGTTGGCTGGTACAGTTAAGTCCCGCAAGTCCAAGCAGCATGCTGTGTCGGACTGGATGGAACTGGAGAAACAGAGGGGTATTTCAGTAACCTCCAGTGTACTGCAGTTTGAATATAAAGATTGTAAAATAAATATTTTGGATACCCCAGGCCACCAGGATTTCAGTGAAGATACCTATAGAACTCTGATGGCTGCAGATAGTGCTGTCATGCTGATTGATGCAGCAAAAGGGGTAGAGGAGCAAACCAAAAAATTGTTCCATGTTTGCCGCAAAAGGGGTATTCCTATTTTTACATTCATTAATAAAATGGACCGGCATGGTAAGGAACCCCTAGACATTTTGGATGAACTAGAAAAGGTGTTGGATATTAAATCCTATCCCATGAACTGGCCCATTGGTAGGGGCAAGGAATTTAGAGGCATTTACGAACGGGCAACCTCTAAAATAGAACTTTTTACTGGTGCCGGTCACGGTACCACCATTGTACCGACAAAGGTTGGTGATCTTTCAGATCCTGCCATTGTGGAGACCATGAGTGAATCAGTTTATGAATTACTCAAAGAAGATCTTGAACTTTTAGATTTGGCAGGGGATGCCTTTAATATGGATCTTGTATCTCGTGGCGAATTAACCCCTGTTTTCTTTGGTAGTGCGCTTACCAATTTCGGAGTAGGAGCCTTTTTGGATTCCTTTATAAAAATGGCCCCGGCACCCCATGAAAAGGAATCCAGTGTTGGCGTTATACAGCCAAATCAATCGGAGTTCTCTGGTTTTGTTTTTAAAATTCAAGCCAATATGGATCCGGCACATAGAGATAGAATAGCCTTTGTCCGGATTTGTTCCGGAGTTTTCCATCGGGGTATGACGGTAAAACATGTGCCTTCCGGTAAAACCATTCGGCTGGCCCAATCAAAGCAATTTATGGCCCAGGATGCCACCACCATTGATGAGGCCTACCCGGGAGATATTATTGGTATTTTTGATCCAGGAATTTTTCGAATTGGTGATACTCTAACCGAGAAAAGTAGCTTTTCTTACGAGGCCATCCCTAAATTTCAGCCGGAACTTTTTGCCCGAGTGCATCTGCGGGATGCCATGAAACGAAAGCAATTTGTAAAAGGAATTGAGCAGTTAACCAATGAAGGGGCGGCCCAACGATTCCGCAACCCGGATATTGGACTAGAATCTCCTATCATTGGAGCGGTAGGGGTATTGCAGTTTGATGTGCTGGAACATCGTTTAACCCATGAGTATGGGGTTGATATAAGTCTAGAACACCTACCCTTTACTTTGGCCCGCTGGGCTGTGGGGGTAAACCTAACACCCCGGGATTTAAAGAGTATGGACAATATGGTGGTACAGGATGACGATGATAATTTTGTGGTCTTGTTCCGCAATGAATGGGCCTTTAATTGGGAAGCCGAACGACATAAAGAGGTATCCTATTTAGAACATCCACCGACTAAGGGTACAGCACTTTAAGATAAAGGGTTTCAGGAATTTCCTGAGACTCTTTTTTATTGTAAGAAAAATTAAAAGTCAAATAGAATTTGAATTATTTTTAAAAAAATATTAATATTTCAGAAAAGTAAGACTTATATTTAAGGCTTTCCTGTGATAAGTTAGAGTTGAGGTGTTGCATGTGAAAGTTCGAGAAATCAATACATTGCATTCCATTGCTTTGAGCCCGGAGCAAACTGTCCAGGAAGTAGTGGGAATTTTCCTAAAACATCAGGTGGACGGAGCACCCGTTATCGATGCAGAAGGGAAGATCATGGGCCTTTTTACCAAAGATCAGATTTACCGACTAGTAAATGAGGGCTTAAATGTGAATACTTCTGTAGCAGAGTTGATGATCCCGGCAGACAAAATCGGCCACCTAGATGATGAGTTGGAAGATCTTTTAAATGAGGATTTTGAATGGTTGCCCATTGTTGATGAAGATCGAGTTACTAGCATGATCACCAGAAGCAATCTCTCAAAGGTGTTTTTTGACTTTTATCGGGCTATTTCCTGTGAGCTTGAAACCATTATTAACTCCACGATAAACTTAATTGTATCAGTTGATAAAGAAGGAAAAATTAACGTATTTAATAAGGCAGCAGAGAAATTTCTTGGTAAGGAAGCTCAAGAGGTAAAGGGTAAGAATATTGCTGAAATTTTTCCAAACAGTGGACTGGCTGAGGTTGTACGTACGGGGAATGTAGAACTTTTGCAGAAGGTCAAGTTGAATGATAATGATTATATCTCTAACCGTTCACCAATCATAAAAGATAATAAGGTAATTGGGGCTGTTGCGGTACTTCAGTGTATTTCCGAAATGGAGAAAGTATCAAGGGAGTTAGAGAGTGTTAAAGAATTAAATGAGGAATTACAGGCAATTATTGAATCCTCCTTTGATGGACTTTATATTACAGATGGGAAGGGGTTAACTCTTCGTTTAAATAAGGCGTATGAGAGGATAACTGGCCTAAAGGCCCAAGAATTCCTGGGGCGGTATGCTGAGGATATAATGAAGGAAGGTGTGGTTTCTGAGTCGGTAGCTGTTCTGGCCTTAAAGCGAAGGGAAACGGTCTCGATTATTCAAGAATACAGGGCGGGCAAAACAACTTTGGCCACTGGCAACCCGGTCTTTGATAAAAACGGTAACATCTTTAGAGTTGTTTGCAACGTTAGGGATATTACAGAACTCAATCAATTAAATAAAGAACTAGAACAGGCCCGGGGCTTAAGTCAACATTATCAAAGTCAATTGCGTACTATGAGCTATTTTGGCTCAGACAGAATTGTGATTAAATCGGAAAAAATGAAAGATCTTTTAGGACTCATTATTCGATTAGCCGGGGTTGATTCTACCATTTTAATCACTGGAGAATCAGGAACAGGTAAAGAATTAATTGCGGAAACCTTATATATTAATAGTAATCGGCGGGATGGGCCATTTATCAAATTAAATTGTGGGGCAATTCCAGAAAACTTACTGGAGTCAGAACTTTTTGGTTATGAATCTGGTGCCTTTACAGGGGCCAGTAAAGAAGGTAAAGCTGGATATTTTGAGCTAGCTAACGGGGGAACTCTTTTTCTTGACGAGATTGGGGAATTGCCATTAAATCTTCAGGTTAAACTCTTGCGGGTTTTACAGAGCAGGGAAATTGTCCGTGTAGGCGGGAAAAAACCGCTAAAAATTAATATTCGTATTTTGGCTGCAACCAACCGTAATCTAAAGGACATGGTTGACAAAAAAGAATTTCGCGAGGATTTGTATTACCGTTTAAATGTTGTGCCTGTTAATGTGCCGCCTCTTAGAGAACGGAAGGAAGAAATTACATCCTTTGTCACCCATTTCATGCTGATATTCAATAGAAAATATAAGGTTAATAAAAGGATTACACCAGAAGTGGTTGATCTTTTCCTACGGTATGACTGGCCCGGTAATATCAGGGAACTAGAGAACCTTATTGAGAGATTGATAGTAATTACTACAGGGAATTTATTAACAATAAATGATTTGCCAGCCAATATTAAGGGAAACAATCCAGACAATTTAGCCAGTGTACAAGTTTCTTGTCTTATGCCCCTAAAAGATGCGGTCGAAAGTGTTGAGAAACAGGTATTGGAACGAGCCTATGCAGAGTTCCGTACTATTCGTCAGATGGCTGAGACATTAAAAGTATCTGCTGCTACTGTTGTAAGAAAGGCAGCCAAATATGGAATTACCCAAGAACTATGAAGTATTCTTAAAAAATACAATATAGCTATGCTGATAACAATCAGCTTGTTCATTTAGTTCAGAAAAGGGAGGGTATAAACCACTCCCTTTTTTATGTTTGTTTGATAAGTGTTTTTTTGCGTACATGCAATTTTGTAAAAGCCCAGTGAAATAATCTTAACTATTTAATTAAAAATTTTTTGATTTAATGAGAAGAGTAGGCTTGAAAAATAATAATAATGTTAATTTGTTTCAATATTGAAACGGACACTTCAATATTGAAACAATCAAAAAAAGGTCGTAATTTGCAGCAAAACCAAAAACTAAATATTCTAAATATACTGAAAAGTACCACAACAACTGAAATGAAGAGAAAATAAACCCCTAATTGGTTTAGACAAAATTTTTAAACTTATACAATAGTATGGTGAAATGTTTCAAAAATGTAATGATCGTTAATAAAGGAACAAATGCTGTTCTATGTTAAAACGCCGAGTTACGGGGATTATTCAATGCAAAACACCTTTGGCATAGGCTTTGCGAATATCTAAATTTAAATATGCTCTTTGTATAAACCCAAATAGCAACTTTTTTGAGAAGAGAGCCTAGAGCCCCAATGATTTTTAATCTATTGGGGCTCTTTTTATTCAGTTCTCAGAAAAGGTGTGAAAGAAAGAAGTGAGGTGCTGAAATGAAGGAAACTGTAATAGTGAGTGCAGCAAGAACGCCCTTTGGCCGATTCGGTGGCGGACTAAAGTCACTAAAGGCTGTGGATCTTGGAGGGATAGCCATTGCTGAAGCAATCAGACGTGCTGGTGTATCCTCTGAGCAAATTGACTACGTCTATATGGGTCAAGTTCTCCAGGGTGGATGCGGTCAAGTTCCATCTCGTCAGGCAACCCGCAAGGCAGGTTTGCCATGGGAAGTTCCATCGATAACAGTAAATAAGGTTTGTTCCTCTGGGTTAATTACCGTATCATTAGCCGATAAAGCAATTCGGCTGGGTGAAATAGATATTGCGGTTGCAGGCGGTATGGAAAGCATGAGCAATGCGCCCTATTTTCTGCCCGGTATGCGTTGGGGTTCCCGTATGATGAATTCAAGTGCTGTGGATCTGATGGTTAATGATGGGCTTTGGTGCTCGTTCTATGATAGACATATGGCTATTCATGGATCAGAGGTAGCTAGTGAATTTGGCTTGAGTCGGGAAGCTCAGGATGAGTGGGCATTGCGGAGCCAATTATATGCCTCTGATGCAATAAAAGCTGGTCGTTTAAAAGAAGAAATAGTTCCTGTGGAGCTAAAGAGCAAGAAGGGTACAACCATTGTTGATACGGATGAAGGTCCTCGGGCGGACACTACTATGGAGGGGTTAGCCAAATTACCACCAGTCTTTGACAAGAACGGGACTGTCACAGCAGGTAATGCACCCGGTGTTAATGACGGTGCAGGTGCATTGGTTCTTATGTCCCGCGACAAAGCAATGGAACTAGGAATCAAACCCTTAGCCACCATTGTTGGACATGCTGAGGTTTCCCAGGAAGCTCGTTATATTGCAACTGTTCCCGGTCTGTCTACAATGAAACTTTTACAACAAAAGGGTATGTCCATAGATGATATTGCACTGATAGAGGCTAATGAAGCCTTTGCAGCCGTAGCTCTGACAAGCGGCAAGA
This sequence comes from Desulforamulus reducens MI-1, assembly GCF_000016165.1. Taxonomy (GTDB): domain Bacteria; phylum Bacillota; class Desulfotomaculia; order Desulfotomaculales; family Desulfotomaculaceae; genus Desulfotomaculum; species Desulfotomaculum reducens. Next base: position 436,737 of record NC_009253.1, read on the forward strand.
TTACTAACTGGGACACCAAACGAGTCAATGTAGATGGTGGAGCAATTGCCTTTGGTCACCCCATCGGAGCCAGCGGAGCCAGAATCCTTATGCACCTGGCCTTTGCTCTGCGGGCACGTGGTGGTGGATATGGGATTGCTTGCATCTGTAGTGGAGCAGCCCAGGGTGATGCCATGATGATTAAAGTTGAGTAGCATAAAACCATCATTTCCACAATAAAAATAAATGAATCGGGGGGCAACCATATGGAATGGAATACCCTTTTCCTTGAAAAAGAAGGCAATATTGCTTTATTAACCATTAATCGTCCTAAGGCATTAAATGCTCTTAATCCGGAAGTTCTTACCGAACTGGGGCAGGCTGTTGACGTTATTACTGCTGATGATGAAATATTTGTTGTAATTCTAAAAGGAGCCGGAGAGAAGGCATTTGTGGCTGGTGCAGATATTACAGCTATGAAAGATATGACTGCTCTTGAAAGTCGTGCCTTTGGTATTTTAGGACAGGAAGTATTCAAAAAGTTGGAATATATGCCAAAGCCGGTAATTGCAGCTATCAACGGATTTGCCTTGGGTGGCGGCTGTGAGTTGGCCATGGCCTGTGATATCCGTGTAGCCACTGAAAAGAGCAAGTTTGGTCAACCGGAAGTTGGTTTAGGAGTTACCCCTGGCTTTGCTGGCACCCAAAGATTGCCTCGCTTAGTGGGTAAAGGTCGGGCCAAAGAACTATTATACACAGCCGACATGATCAGTGCAGCAGATGCTCATCGCATTGGTTTGGTAAACCATGTGGTAGCAGAGGATCAGTTGCTTGAATTCTGTAAGAGCATGGCCAAACGGATTGCAACCAAGGGACAAATTGCTGTTCGCCTTTGCAAAGCAGCCGTTGATCAAGGTTTAGAGATGGATGTTGATAAGTCCATGGCCTTTGAGGCTGATATCTTTGCATTATGTTTTGCTACTTCTGACCAAAAAGAAGGCATGACTGCTTTTGTAGAAAAACGAAAGCCGAATTTCATAGGAAAATAGATTGTTATTATATCCCTGCCAAAAACAATTATTATGGTTAGGAAGTGATATTTAATGGATTTTAGATTAAACGATGAACAGCAAATGTTTAGAGATACCATTCGTAAATTTGCTCAGAAAGAAATCGCTCCCATCGCAGCTCAGACTGACAGTACCCATCAGTTCCCTCTGGAGACTTTAAAAAAATTAGCTGATATGGGTTTAATGGGTCTTCCCATTCCAGAAGAATATGGTGGTGCTGGCTCTGATTATGTAACCTTTGCTATCCTAGTTGAGGAAATTGCCAAGGTCTGCGCATCAACCGCAGTTATTCTATCGGTTCATACTGGTTTAGGTTGTATGTCTACCTATATGTTTGGTAACGAAGAACAAAAGGAAAGATATCTGAAGCCATTGTGCGAAGGTAAAATGCTTGGCGCATTTGCCCTTACAGAACCCCAAGCCGGTTCAGATGCTGCTGCTTTAAAATGCACGGCAGTACGGAAAGGTGACAAATACATCCTGAACGGTAGCAAGATTTTCATTACCAATGGTGGTTACGCAGATATGTATGTTACCTTTGTACGGACAGACCCAAGCACCAAGAATTACAACGGAGTTACCTGTTTGATCGTGGATAAAGATACACCTGGCTTGGTCATTGGTAAACCCGAAGAAAAAATGGGCTTGAACGGATCTGCCACAGTAACTTTGACCTTTGAAGACGCTGAGGTACCAGTAGAAAACCGTTTGCTGGAGGAAGGCAAGGGCTTCAATGTGGCCATGGGCCTTCTGAACGGCGGACGTATTACCATTGGTGCCCAGGGCTTAGGTATTGCCCAAGGCGCTCTTGATTTAACCATTCCTTATGTAAAAGGTCGTGAACAATTCGGCAAGCCTCTTTCTGCCCAACAAGGAATCCAGTTTATGCTGGCTGATATGGCAACAGAAATTGATGCATCACGCCTGTTGATTTATCGTGCTGCATGGCTAAAGAGCAACGGGTTAGAACATGCAATGGAAGCTTCCATGGCCAAACGTTTTGCAACCGACACAGCCATGAGAGTAACCACTGACTGTGTACAATTGTTTGGTGGCTATGGCTACTGCAAAGAGTACCAAATAGAGCGGTATATGCGGGATGCCAAAATTACTCAAATCTATGAAGGTGCCAACCAAATTCAAAGATTAGTAATTGCCAAGCAGCTTCTTAAATAATCATAAAAGGGATACCCAATAAATGTAAACGAAAGGGGTATGAGTTAGTGGCGAAGACAAACAAAAGAATGTCTCTGACCGAAGCCATCAGTATGATTAATGATGGCGACATGCTTACCTTCAGTGGATTTACAATTTGGCGTCGTCCTATGGCAGCAATTTACGAAATTGTCAGGCAACAAAAAAAGAATCTACATCTTGTGGAAGTGAATTCAGGTACCCATAGTGAAGTACTGATTGGGGCAGGATGTGTAAAGGTTTGGGAGTCATGCTGGATTGGTCATGAATTATTTGGCAAATTAGGCGCTAACCTTGCCCGCAAGGTTAAGACAGGTGAACTTATTGTCAATGATTACAGCCACGTTCATATGGTGTTGCGTTTAATGGCTGGTGCCATGGGCGTTCCCTACTTGCCAACTGCAGCGTCAATGGGTACAGATATCCTGAATCCGGAATTTGATACTTTAGCAAACAATGGTTTGCGAAATGGAGAAAACCCTAAAATCCCGGCACAGAAGTATGAATTTGCCAAGGATAACTTTTTTGATATGGGAGAACTGCTCCATATTCCCGCTGCACGTCCAGATGTCTGTATTATGTTAGTGCAGCAGGTGGGTGAAGAGGGAACCGTTCGAATCTCAGGACAAAAATACACAGACGAAGAGGCAGCCAAAGCGGCTGACAAAGTAATTGTGATTGCAGAGGAAGTCGTGCCGGAAGAATATCTCCGTCGGGAGCCGGATCGTAACCTTTTACCTCCGTATATGGTTGATGCCATAGTTGAGCTGCCAATGGCAGGTCATCCAACTGGTTGCTATGGTAGGTATGAGGTAGACGGGGACTTTATGCGGAATTTCTATAGCAGCACGAAAACCCAAGAGGGCTTTGATGCTTGGGCTAAAGAGTGGATATTTGATGTTAAGGATCATTTTGAATACCTGGAAAAACTAGGTGTTAAACGATTAGAAGCACTGCGGGCCAATTCTGCTTTGAGTTATTCAAACAAAGTGAAGAGGGGGGCGAGATAAATGAGTAGCCATGAGTTTGCCAAACCGGGTGAATACAAAATCATCGATTTACTGGCTGTTTCAGCGGCCAGGGAAGTGAATGATGGCGAAGTGGTATTTGCCGGTACAGGTTTACCGATGCTGGCTATCATGCTTGCCCAAAAAACAACCTCCCCCGGTGCATATTGCATATATGAAGCCGGTTCGGTTGACGGTAGACCCATTCACCTGCCCGCTTCCGTTGGTGATGCTCGATGTGTATATGGAGGAGCCATTGCCTCTGGGTTATTTGATGTGTTCAATCAGTTGCATCGTGGTAAGGTAGACCTGGCATTCCTAGGTGGAGCCGAAATTGATAAATATGGCAATGTTAATACCACTGCAATGGGAGACTATTTAAAGCCCTCAGCTAGACTAACTGGTAGTGGTGGAAATGCTGACATTAACTCCTTAGCAAAGCGAACTGTCTTTATGATGGTTCAAGAAAAGCGTCGCTTTGTCGATAATGTTAGTTATGTTACCTCCCCAGGTTGGAAGATACCTAAATTCCCTGGTCGTGAATTTGTTCCTAAGCAAGAGATCTATGGAAAATTCCACAGGGGGGGGCCCTCTGCAGTTATTACCAATATGGGTGTTTTCCGGTTTGATCAGGAAACTGGTAAAATGTATCTGGATACTGTTCACCCTGGTTTCAGTGCCCAGGATGTTAAGGATAACTGCAGCTTTGATTTAGATATTTCTAGGGTCAGTGGAGAAACCAAGCCACCCACTTATCACGAGCTTGAATTGTTGTATAAAGTGATTGATCCAGAGGGGATATTCCTACCATAAAGGAAATCGCCTGTATGTGATATTTACTGACATCAATTAGTTATAATAGAAAATCCAAGGCATATGATATATCCCTTTTGTGTAGACAGTTGGTAAAAACCTATACTGTTTACACGGGAGGGATATTCTTATGGCAAGGAGAGAATAGGCTTTAATAAAATTTCTGAGAAAAATAAAAATTACTACTTGCCAATGTAGTGTTATTCGTGTTAATATAACAAATGTCGCCGCGAGGTGATAACAAAAAATTACCACTTGCAAGAAGATAACTGGGAGTGGTAAGATAAGATTCCTGCCGCTGCTTAAGGTAGTGAGAAAACCACCAAAAACTTTTACTTGAAACAAAGCGAGAGATATGGTAAAATAAAATTCCGGTTGCGAGGCCGGAACCAAACAAACGGTCTTTGAAAACTAAACAGAGATGATGGATGCAAAAGGTCAAGTCAAAAGTCATCGCAAGATGAAACTATGAATGACCACAAAAAACATCCTCGTCAAGCGTTAAAAGACGCTAGCGAGTAAATCAAGGATAAGTAAAGAGCCAAAAACTCTTTAAAATATTGCGAAATATTTCACGGAGAGTTTGATCCTGGCTCAGGACGAACGCTGGCGGCGTGCTTAACACATGCAAGTCGAACGGTCTTCGAGGTTCGACATTCGAGGTTCGAATTTTGAGTTCGAGTAAAGCTTAAGGGTCATTTAAAAGACCCCAAAGAAATGCTTGGATCGAATCACGAATTTCGAACGTCGAACTTCGAAGATAGTGGCGAACGGGTGAGTAACGCGTGGATAACCTGCCTGATAGACCGGGATAACAGCTGGAAACGGCTGCTAATACCGGATACGCTTGCGGAGTCGCATGGCTCTGTAAGGAAAGCTATCGTGCTATCAGATGGATCCGCGTCCCATTAGCTAGTTGGTGGTGTAACGGACCACCAAGGCGACGATGGGTAGCCGGCCTGAGAGGGCGAACGGCCACACTGGGACTGAGACACGGCCCAGACTCCTACGGGAGGCAGCAGTGGGGAATCTTCCGCAATGGGCGAAAGCCTGACGGAGCAACGCCGCGTGAGGGAAGAAGGCCTTCGGGTTGTAAACCTCTGTTTTCAGGGAAGAACAAATGACGGTACCTGAAGAGTAAGCTCCGGCTAACTACGTGCCAGCAGCCGCGGTAATACGTAGGGAGCGAGCGTTGTCCGGATTTACTGGGCGTAAAGGGCGCGTAGGTGGTGCATTAAGTTAGAGGTGAAAGTTCGGGGCTCAACCCCGTGATTGCCTCTGATACTGGTGGACTTGAGTGCAGGAGAGGGGAGCAGAATTCCCAGTGTAGCGGTGAAATGCGTAGATATTGGGAGGAATACCAGTGGCGAAGGCGGCTCTCTGGACTGTAACTGACACTGAGGCGCGAAAGCGTGGGGAGCGAACAGGATTAGATACCCTGGTAGTCCACGCCGTAAACGATGAGTGCTAGGTGTTGCGGGTATCGACCCCTGCAGTGCCGCAGTAAACACAATAAGCACTCCGCCTGGGGAGTACGGTCGCAAGACTGAAACTCAAAGGAATTGACGGGGGCCCGCACAAGCGGTGGAGTATGTGGTTTAATTCGACGCAACGCGAAGAACCTTACCAGGGCTTGACATCCTACGAAACTCATAGAGATATGAGCCTTATCCTTCGGGATAACGTAGAGACAGGTGGTGCATGGTTGTCGTCAGCTCGTGTCGTGAGATGTTGGGTTAAGTCCCGCAACGAGCGCAACCCCTAACATTAGTTGCCAGCACGTAAAGGTGGGAACTCTAATGTGACTGCCGTTGACAAAACGGAGGAAGGTGGGGATGACGTCAAATCATCATGCCCCTTATGTCCTGGGCTACACACGTACTACAATGGCCGGTACAGACGGAAGCGAAGCCGTGAGGTGGAGCAAACCTGAGAAAGCCGGTCCCAGTTCGGATTGTAGTCTGCAACTCGACTACATGAAGTCGGAATCGCTAGTAATCGCAGGTCAGCATACTGCGGTGAATACGTTCCCGGGCCTTGTACACACCGCCCGTCACACCACGAAAGTTGACAACACCCGAAGCCGGTGAGCTAACCGCAAGGAGGCAGCCGTCGAAGGTGGGGCCGATGATTGGGGTGAAGTCGTAACAAGGTAGCCGTATCGGAAGGTGCGGCTGGATCACCTCCTTTCTAAGGAGAAATTAGCGAAAGCTAATTATCTAAGGTCGGTCATTCATCATCAACCTGTTTAGTTTTGAGAGACTAAAACAACCATAAATTACTGGTTGTTTTTCAAACTCTCATGCTTTAGAATCATAAAACCAACGTTCTTTGAAAACTGAACAGCGAAACAAGTAAAGCGTCGACAAAAAACAATTTCAGTAGGTTACCAAAAGTAACCGAGCCGAAAAGCAAGATTGGTCAAGAAAGAAAGGGCATACGGTGGATGCCTAGGCGCTAAGGGCCGAAGAAGGGCGCGGTAAGCTGCGAAAAGCCACGAGGAGCCGCAAGCAGGCATTGATTCGTGGGTACCCGAATGGGGCAACCCGGCGGAGCAAACCTCCGTCACCCTATGCTGAATCCATAGGCATAGAGGAGGGCACCCGGGGAACTGAAACATCTAAGTACCCGGAGGAAGAGAAAGAAACATCGAACCCCCAAGTAGCGGCGAGCGAAAAGGGGCGAGCCTAAACCAGAATTCTTCGGAAATCTGGGGTTGCGGGACCCTCATCACGTGATAACTAGACCTAGTCGAAGACACCTGGAAAGGTGCTGCACAGAAGGTAAAACACCTGTAGACGAAAGGTTGAACATTACAGAGGAAATCCCAAGTACCGCGGGACACGAGAAACCCCGTGGGAATCAGGGGGGACCACCCCCCAAGGCTAAATACCCATAGCGACCGATAGTGAACCAGTACCGTGAGGGAAAGGTGAAAAGCACCCCGGGAGGGGAGTGAAAAAGAACCTGAAACCGTATGCCTACAAACTGTCGGAGCACTATTCGAGGTTCGATATTCGAGATTCGAAATTCGAATGCATGTCATATCTTACGGGTCAAGTAAAAAAGACCCTAAAGGAATGCGTGTATCGAACCACGAACTTCGAACATCGAACTTCGAAGTGTGACGGCGTACTTTTTGTAGAACGGACCGGCGAGTTACATCTAACGTGCAGGTTAAGGCAGGAAAGCCGGAGCCAAAGCGAAAGCGAGTCTTAAAAGGGCGAGAGTGTACGTTGGAGTAGACCCGAAACCTGGTGATCTACCCATGTCCAGAGTGAAGCTTTAGTAAAATAAAGTGGAGGCTCGAACCGACCTTCGTTGAAAAGGAGGCGGATGAGGTGTGGGTAGGGGTGAAATGCCAATCGAACCAGGAGATAGCTGGTTCTCCCCGAAATAGCTTTAGGGCTAGCCTCGGTGGATGAATAACGGAGGTAGAGCACTGAATGGGCTAGGGGCCTTCACGGGTTACCGAACCCAATCAAACTCCGAATGCCGTTATTTTAGAAACCGGGAGTCAGACTGCGGGTGCTAAGATTCGTAGTCAAAAGGGAAACAGCCCAGACCAACAGCTAAGGTCCCAAAGATATACTAAGTGGAAAAGGATGTGGGGTTGCTAAGACAACCAGGATGTTGGCTTAGAAGCAGCCACCATTTAAAGAGTGCGTAATAGCTCACTGGTCAAGTGACCCTGCGCCGAAAATGTAACGGGGCTAAGTATATCACCGAAGCTTTGGATTCTCGAGGTTCGATATTCGAGATTCGATGTTCGAAAGGAAAACTCACATGATAAAAGATTATCATGATCTTGAAGTGTACAAGAGGGGATATAAACTGGCTCTTCAAATACACAAAACAACAAAGGGTTTTCCGCAGCATGAGTTGTATGAGATAGGGAGCCAAATAAGACGTGCGACCGTATCAATACCGCTTAATATAGCCGAAGGATACGGTAGAAAGAACTATGTAGATGATTTTAAGAGGTTCTTAATAAATGCACTTGGATCCTGTAATGAGGTTGCAGTTTTACTAGATATGATCAAAGACCTTGGATATATATCAGATCAGTATGAAGGTTTTAAAGAGGAATACGATTATCTAGGAAGGCAACTAAACAAACTGATACAAACTTGGAAATAATCGAATTTCGAAATTCGAATATCGAACTTCGAGAATGGTAGGGGAGCGTTCTTACCACATTGAAGCAGTACCGAAAGGAGCTGTGGAGAGGTAAGAAGTGAGAATGCCGGTATGAGTAAGCGAAAAGGCAGGTGAGAATCCTGCCCGCCGAAAACCTAAGGATTTCTGGGGAAGGTTCGTCCGCCCAGAGTAAGTCGGGACCTAAGCCGAGGCCGCAAGGCGTAGGCGATGGACAATCGGTTGAAAATCCGATACCACCAAAAACCGTATGAGGATGGAGTGACGCAGGAGGGTAAGTTAAGCCAGCGGTTGGAAAAGCTGGTCCAAGCCCGTAGGGTGTAAGATAGGCAAATCCGTCTTACATAAAACCTGAGAGGTGACGGGGAGCGAAAACAAGTAGCGAAGTAACTGATCCCAAACTGCCAAGAAAAGCTTCTAACGAGGTAAGTTGGTGCCCGTACCGCAAACCGACACAGGTAGGTGGGGTGAGAATCCTAAGGCGCGCGAGAGAACCCTCGTTAAGGAACTCGGCAAAATGACCCCGTAACTTCGGGAGAAGGGGTGCCTCGGTATCGTGAAAATTGTACGATTGGAGCGAGAAAAGGCCGCAGAGAAAAGGTCCAAGCGACTGTTTACCAAAAACACAGGTCCCTGCTAAAGCGAAAGCTGACGTATAGGGGCTGACGCCTGCCCGGTGCTGGAAGGTTAAGGGGAAATGTTAAGGAAACTGAAGCATAGAACCGAAGCCCCAGTAAACGGCGGCCGTAACTATAACGGTCCTAAGGTAGCGAAATTCCTTGTCGGGTAAGTTCCGACCCGCACGAAAGGCGTAACGATTTGGACACTGTCTCAACGAGGGGCTCGGTGAAATTGTAATGACGGTGAAGATGCCGTCTACCTGCGACAGGACAGAAAGACCCCGTGGAGCTTTACTGTAGCTTGACATTGGGTTTTGGTATTTGATGTACAGGATAGGTGGGAGACTTAGAAGCTTGCACGCCAGTGTAGGTGGAGTCAGCGTTGGGATACCACCCTTTAGATATTGAAATTCTAACTAAATTCCATGAAGCTGGAATGAGGACAGTGTCAGGTGGGCAGTTTGACTGGGGCGGTCGCCTCCCAAAAGGTAACGGAGGCGCCCAAAGGTTCCCTCAGTGCGGAAGGAAATCGCACGTTAGAGTGTAAAGGCAAAAGGGAGCTTGACAGCGAGACCAACAAGTCGAGCTGGTACGAAAGTAGGGCTTAGTGATCCGGCGGTTCTGAGTGGAAGGGCCGTCGCTCAACGGATAAAAGCTACCCCGGGGATAACAGGCTTATCTCCCCCAAGAGTCCACATCGACGGGGAGGTTTGGCACCTCGATGTCGGCTCATCGCATCCTGGGGCTGAAGTAGGTCCCAAGGGTTGGGCTGTTCGCCCATTAAAGCGGTACGTGAGCTGGGTTCAGAACGTCGTGAGACAGTTCGGTCCCTATCCGTCGCAGGCGCAGGAAACTTGAGAAGAGCTGTCCCTAGTACGAGAGGACCGGGATGGACGGACCGCTGGTGTACCAGCTATCGTGCCAACGGTAGTGCTGGGTAACTAAGTCCGGAAGGGATAAGTGCTGAAAGCATCTAAGCACGAAGCCTCCTTCAAGATGAGGTTTCCCACCTTCTCGAAGTTCGAGTTTCGACATTCGATGTTCGAATTTGGGTAAGAATTTTGGGTTGTTAAAAATAAAGACCCAAAAGAAATACTTAGATCGAACTTCGAACCACGAATTTCGAACTTCGAGAAGGGTAAGATCCCATGAAGACTACATGGTAGATAGGCCGGGAGTGTAAGAGCAGCAATGTTTTCAGCTGACCGGTACTAATAGATCGAGTTCTTGACCAAAAACAAGCCTTAGGCCATGTGCCATGAGCCGTGAGCTAAGGTTAAGAATATATGACGCAATACTAAATAGCTGTTCAGTTTTGAGAGAACATAAATTGTTTGCTCAAAGGAAAAGCCAAAAAGCTCATGGCCCAAGGCCCACAGCCCATGGCTGACCTAAAAGTAATACCCAATAGCATAAAGTTTCTGGTGGCGATACCGGAGGGGGTACACCTGTTCCCATCCCGAACACAGCAGTTAAGCCCTCCAGGGCCGATGGTACTTGGAGCTCACGCTCCTGGGAGAGTAGGTCGTCGCCAGAGTAATTTTTTAACACCCACAGTCATAGGCTGTGGGTGTTGTGTGTTTATGGGATAGTAATATATTTCATAATTTACTTTTGAAATGCCTTTGATGTTTCCGTTAATAAACATTCGAGAACACTTCTTTTGTGAAAAAGAAAGCAAAGAATAATAAATATATATTGACTGCTAATAAGGGATTATTTATAATGTGTATAAGTTCACTATTATAGAAGCTAGTTCACAATTGTAGAACACGCAAAGGGTGTTTAAGTTGAAATTAAAGCAGTCGCATATCTGGGTTTGGACTATTTTGCATTAAAGATATGAAAATTTTATATACTGTCGTAATTAGGTTGCTGTAAGTTGTGCACTTAAATATATTCCAAAAGTCAAGGGAGAGATTATCATGAACTTAGCAAAATTTACTCGGAGACGTTACACAGAGGGACAAACACCAATTGAGTTTTTACCTAATTTTACAAAGGCTCTTGAGGGACCGAACATCTATATTAAAAGGGATGACCAACTAGGATTAACTTCTGGGGGTAATAAAACCAGAAAGTTGGAATTCTTAGTGGCAGATGCTCTGGCACAGGGGGCTGATACCCTTATTACCTGCGGAGCAGTACAGTCCAACCATTGTCGACTTACCCTCGCGGCAGCTGTGAAGGAAGGTTTGAAATGCAGATTAGTTTTAGAAGAAAGGGTTCCCGGTAGCTATAAGCCAGAAGCCAGCGGAAACAACTTTTTGTTTAATCTGCTGGGTGTAGAAAAAGTTAAGGTTGTATCAGGCGGTTCAGATATGATGAAGGAAATGCAAATTGTTGCCGACGAATTGGCCGCCGAGGGGCGTAAGGCCTATATAATTCCCGGTGGTGGTTCAAACGAAATAGGTAGTTTAGGATATGTTGCATGTGCACAGGAAATTTTCGCCCAACTTTTTGAAAAAGGTTTAAAGATTGATCATATTGTTACTCCCAGTGGTAGTGCAGGAACTCATACCGGGTTGGTAACAGGATTTTACGGTAACAACTGTAATATTCCTATAACTGGGATTAGCGTTAGCCGTAAAAAACACGATCAAGAAGAATTGGTGTACAGCGTAATTCAAAAAACTGCCGCCCTTTTAGAGATAAAACAAGAAATCCCGAGGGAAGCTGTAAGTGTATACGATGATTACGTTGGCCCTGGCTATTCCTTGCCTACTCCGGAAATGGTTGAAGCGGTACAACTATTGGCCAGAACAGAAGGTATTTTGCTTGACCCTGTATACACTGGTAAAGCAATGTCTGGCTTAATAGGACTTGTTCGTAAGGGCTTTTTCAAGAAAGACCAGAATGTTCTATTCATCCATACTGGTGGTTCTCCTGCTTTATATGCTTACACGTCAACTATCCTGGGCAACGATTAATAACCGCCATAACATTTCTGCATGGCCGTTATATCACTGGATATCATAAGTGTATAAATTGATGCAAGAAACATTAAATGCTCAAAGGAGGTGGCGCCTTCTATTTGGATCAACCGTCATAGTCCCAAGAACATTTAGGTTGCAAGAAACATTTCTCTAAAAAGGGGAGGCTAAAACATGTCAAAAATAACAAAAATGTTTTCTTTAATGTTGATATTAGTATTCGGTGTGTTTTCTCTGGTTGGCTGTACTTCTGGTGGTAAAGAACAAGCTGGTGGAGACAAAGCTAAGGAGTCTGAACCTGTTGTAATCAAATTAGCACACGAGAACGTACCCAAACATCCCATGGGACAAGCTTTTATTAAGTTTAAAGAGCTGGTTGAAAGCCGTAGTAATGGAGCAATAAAAGTAGACCTTTATGATAGTGGTAAATTTGGTAATGCTCGTGAAATTGTAGAAGGTCTACAAACTGGCCAAATCCAGATGGGATCTTCATCAACTCCAAACTTAGCTCCCTTTTCTAAGGATTTTCTAATTTATGATTTACCATTTTTATTCCCGGATTATGAGTCTACAGATAAAGTTACTGATGGTCCTATCGGTAAAAAAGCTGCTGCTGCATTAGAATCCAGTAACATTAAAGGCTTAGGTTATATTGAAATTGGCTTCCGTCATATTTTTAACAATGCTAAACCTGTAAATACAATGGCTGATCTTAAAGGTTTAAAAATTCGCTCCACTGCCAGTAAGGCTCACATTGCCACATTGAAAGGTTTAGGCGCTAACCCAACTCCAGTAGCCTGGGGAGAAGTATATACCGCTTTACAACAGAAAACTGTTGATGGTATTGATATTGACTTAAACTTAGCATGGTTTAACAATTTCCAAGAAGTAAATAAAAATTTAACCTTAGTAAACAGTATATACAGTCCTCACTTGGTAATGATTAATAAAGCATTTTTTGAAAAATTAACTCCAGAAAATCAGAAGATTGTTACCGAGGCCTTTGAAGAAATCAAAGTATATGAACGTAAATTGATTCGTGACAATGAAAAAATGATCATTGGTAAAATGAAAGAAGCAGGTGTTAATGTAGTAGAGTTAACTCCAGAAGAAAGACAAAAGTGGGCAGATGCCACTGCTGGTGTGTATGATGAATTTGGCGGTGACATTGGTAAAGATCTGATTGAACAGGTTAGGGAAACAGTAAAGAAATAGTTTCTAAAGGAGTAAGGGAGGAGAATGAAATTTCCTTACTCCTTTTTAAAAATTAGATCACTTGTTAGGAGAGGGTCTATTGAGCACTTCAAAATTAAAACTAATATACAATCGGATAGATGAGTATTTATCTTCCGCATTTTTATGCGGCATGATCCTTATTATAGCTATGCAGGTTTTTAATAGGTACGTTTTACAACATTCATTGGATTGGTCGGAGGAATTAGGACGTTATTTGTTCATTTGGTCGGTATATGTAGGTTGTAGCTATGCTATGAAAGAAGATCGCCATCTGGAAGTTACGATATTTAGGCATATGTTTGGCCCTAAAGTAGAGCGAGGACTAATTACAGTTGCTTATTCACTAACAATTGCCTTCTGCTTATTCTGCGTAGTTTATGGTATTAAAATGCTATTATTTTTACTTGAGACTGGACAGTTGAGTCCTGCTTTGGAAATTAGTATGTTCTGGATCTATTTAGCAATTCCTGTTGGTATGGGTTTAATGGCTATTAGAACATTTGAACGAATTTGGGGGATGTATTTTAACAGCGACATTAAGTTTTACAATGAAGCCGACGAATTTATAGACCGTGAGGTGAAATAGAAGTTGACTATAGCACTAGTATTTATATCACTAGCTATATTTTTACTGTTAAGTATACCTATTGGTATTTCTATTGGACTAAGTGTCCTGGTCGGTATGATTGTTGGTCAAGATTTGCCTACAGCATTTTTAATTCAGAAAATGATTGCTTCACTTGATTCTTTTCCCCTACTAGCGGTTCCTTTCTTTATTATGGCCGGTGAAATTATGCAAAAAGGTAGTATGGCCCAGAGACTGTTAGCTGTATCTAGGACTTTAGTTGGTCATATTACGGGTGGTATGGCTCATATTTCGGTTCTTACGTGTATGTTTTACGGTGCTCTAAGTGGTTCAGCCCCTGCAACAGTAGCGGCGGTTGGCGGAATTATGATACCGAGCATGGAAAAAGAAGGATATGACAAACCCTTTTCAACTGCCGTAAATACTGCAGCTGGCTGTTTAGGTGTAATGATTCCACCAAGTGTTCCTCTAATTATTTATGGCACTACTGCTGGAGTATCTGTAGGGGATCTCTTTATTGCAGGAGTAATTCCCGGACTCTTTGTTGGCATGTTCTTGATGGCAACCAGTTATATTATTTCAAAGAAAAAAGGTTATAAAGGTAGCGGACAACGTAGTAACTTTAAAGACATGTTAAAAGCACTTAATGAAGCTAAGTTTGCTTTAGTAGTTCCAGTTATTGTACTTGGTGGTATTTATGGTGGTTTAACAACACCTACTGAGGCAGGGGTTATCGCAGTTATTTATGCTTTCTTAGCAGAAGGATTTATTCATCGTGCTCTTAATTGGTCTAAAGTTTATGAAGTAATCAGAGGATCTGCCTTAACTACTGCCTCTATTTTCTTGGTGGTAGCTACTGCTACAGGTTTAGGTCAAATCCTGATGTTTTATAATGTGCCAGATTTGTTGGTGAACTTTTTAGTAGGAATTTCCGAGAATAAGTATGTACTAATGCCTATCATCCTTCTTTTTCTCGTGGTAATGGGTACCTTCATGGATGCACTTGCTAACATTTTAATTTTAACCCCATTACTTCTTCCTGTTGTTCAGAAAATTGGAATTGACCCGGTTCACTTCGGGATAGTAATGATAGTTGTTATATCAATGGGCTTTTTAACACCTCCGGTAGGGGTAAACTTATTTGTGGGCTGTGGTATTAGTAAGTTGAGAATTGAGGTACTAAGCAAAGCTGTAATACCATTCTTGATTGCTATGTTTATTGCCGTATTGGCCTTGGCTTTTATACCCCAAATAACGCTTTGGTTACCTAGCTTAATGGTAAGCTAAAATTAACTAGGAGCTAAATAATATTTTATATAGGGTAGTCTTTATTACTAGGCTACCCTGGTATAGTCTTCAATGATATATTAAACCCTAAGGCAAACATAAATGTTTTATTTATTTTTTCAGGAGGCATTAAATGAAAGTATCCCTAAGTCGTGAAAAAAAAGGAATCTTAGCTGTGGCTGGGCATGTAGGTTGCGGCCATTGCCATGGTCATGGCAATCAAGCCCAGGACGATTCGGCGGGGTTGGCCACGGTTCTAAAGCTATTTCAAGAGGCTACCGATGTATCGTTGATTATAAAAGATATTCGTATTAAAACAGGACTGAACGGATATATAGAGGTAGAAACAGAGGATGGCGGATATGGAAAATCTGTACCTCGTAGGGGGATTACTCCTAATGAAGCCCGTTTAGCTAAAACACTTATTGGTAGAAAAGCGTTTTGCTCGCAGACCCTTGTTTTAGAGGCTTTTGGTAGGTTTTACGGTCAAGGAATTAGTGAAACCCCTGTTTCTTTACAAACGGCAATATCTAATGCAGCCTTAGATACTTTTGTAAAATGTTATCCATCTGAGTTTAAATTTGGGTATGAAGATTTGGATGGTTCCTGTGGATTAATTGCTGGAGCGGTATTAGATTTTGATGGGATACCAGTGTCAGTGCTAGGTACAGTTAATGCCTCTATAAATGGAATTGGCCCAAATGAAGATATGGAAGGTAATTCTGCAATCGGAAAAAAAGGTGAAATAATGGCTGAATTAGGTATGGTAACATTACCTACAGTTGTTATTGAAGCTAAAGTTCATAATGAATTATTTTCCAAAGTTCTTAATGAGGGGACTTTCTTAGTTAAGGCTGATAAGCAACAAGATAATCCCTTTGTGGCTCATAGTATATTTAATGCAGCTAATGATCTTAACTTCCCAGTTATTATTAGGGAAGATGTTATGGCTAGGGTTCCTGGGGGTATGGAGAAACAGACCAGGGAACTAGCAAATAAAATAGTTTGCTTAGGAGAGAATTTAAAAAATGCTCAGTTTTCCCAGGAAAAACTTAACATCCTTGCTGAATTGGCGCTTTTAATAAGCCAAGATGGCGGCGGTATTAGTTTTATGTCCAATAAGCTGCACGAAATTATTGGTGGTGCGGGAACATTGCAGGGTACAAGCGCGGTAATTAATTACTGTGTACCAAGCGAATATTATAAAGAATACTTGATACCTTTCATCACGGAGGATGATTTGCAAAAATATGTCATGTTAACAAAACAGGCTGTTAAGGAACTTTTTAAGGTATTGCCTGATGCAGTTGAACATGCACAGAAACATTGCTGCAGTAGTTCATTGGAAGATCTTGTTCTAAAGTCATAAATCAAATGTAATAATGATGTGATTTTTATTAAGTAAACGGGAGGATGTTAACAAGTCTTAGTCTTAGGGATAAAAAACAAAAACCATCTGGTTTTATTAATCAGGTGGTTTTGTATATTTTTTGTTTGTCCCTAATGGCAGGAACAAAGTAAAATAAAGCCAAGGGGGTTGGCAGGCTTTGTTGCTATTTCAAGCCCTATTGGCTGTTAGATTGTTAGAATACTAGGGAGGTATGTTGTTGAGTCTATACCAATTCCATATTTTTAAAACAGTAGCAGATAAAAAAAGCTTCTCCGGAGCGGCACAAGCCCTTTATATTTCCCAACCAGCAGTTAGTATGCATATTAAAGCTTTAGAGGATCATTTTCGAACAAAATTATTTGATCGGAACACCCAGCAGGTAACAATTACCGAAGCAGGACGAATTTTATACAAATATGCTGATAAAATTCTAAATCTAATAGATCAAGCAGAAAATGATATCTCGAGGTTTACCGGGAATATAGAAGGACCATTATCCATAGGGGCAAGTTTTACAGTTGGGGAATATGTAATCCCCAAAATTCTTGGAACTTTTAATAAGGAACATCCACAGGTAAGGGCTTTACTTCAGGTAACAAACACGGAGCAAATCGTTAATCTAGTATTAAAGCAAGAGATAGATTTAGGTTTAATTGAAAATCAGGTAAATAAAACTGAATTGGTTGCGAAACCCTTCCTACAAGATGAACTTATTATTGTAATTCCACCGGATTATCCTTTAAGTGAACACCAGTTTATTTCGATGGAGGACCTGGTGGCATTGCCGTTAGTTATGAGAGAACAGGGATCAGGTACAAGGAAAATAACAGAAGCAAGATTAATTGAGGAGGGTGTAGACTTAAATACCTTAAATATAGTAATGGAATTAGGAAGTACAGAAGCCGTTAAAGAAGCCGTAGAAGCAGGATTTGGAACAACCATTATTTCAAAGTGGGCAGTTCAAAAAGAATTAAAGTTAGGAACTCTAGTTCCAGTAAGATTCAAAGATATTTCATTATTTAGAAAGTTTTATTTGATTTACCATAGAGATAAGTTTCAAACTACAGTGGTGGAAGAGTTTATAACCTTTCTCATATCATTTTGCTCTGGAATTACTTCAATTAAAACGAGTTCATAATTAAGAGTAACTTTAAGTCCAGAGTCACCAACAAGTCGAGCTGGTACGAAAGTACGGCTTAATGATCCAGCGGTTCTGAGTGAAAGGGCCGTCTCTAAAATAATTTTTGAAATGCTCTCGGTGTTTGTTCCAACAAAACACTCGAGAGCTATTTTTTTTGAAAATAGCCTAATCTCTGCCATAGTGACACAAAAATAATTACGAGGTGATATTATCACAAAACAAGTAAAGAATAATTAATTTATATTGACTACTAATAAAGGATTATTTATAATATTTATAAGTTCTCTATAATAGAAACAAGTTCATAATAAGAGAACGAAAATAATAGTTCTCAGTAGAAAATTAATAATAAAAAAGGTTGAGTGAGGTGCGGGCAATGACAAAAAAAATTATTAAAACCCAAAATGCCCCGGGGGCAATTGGACCCTATTCACAGGCGACATTGGTAGGAGATTTTTTGTTTGTATCGGGACAGCTTCCCATTAATCCTGAGAATGGTCAAATGCCGGATGGAGATGTTCAAGCACAAACCCGTCAAAGTATTAAAAACATTAAAGGCATTATTGAAGCAGCTGGTGGAACCTTGCAAAATGTGGTGAAAACTACTGTGTTTTTAAAAGATATGAATGAGTTTGCCTTAATGAATGAAGTATATGCGGAATTTTTCTCAGAAAATCCTCCTGCCAGAGCTGCGGTAGAGGTTGCCAGGTTGCCAAAGGATGCTCGAGTGGAAATTGAAGCTGTTGTATATCTGGGTTAGGCTATTTTACACCGTAAAGCAGGGTGCTGTAAGTTATGCACTTAGAATATTCCAAAAGTCAAGGGAGAGGTTATCATGAACTTAGCAAAATTTACTCGGAGACGTTACACAGAGGGACAAACACCAATTGAGTTTTTACCTAATTTTACAAAGGCTCTAGGGGGACCCAACATCTATATTAAAAGGGATGACCAACTAGGATTAACTTCTGGGGGTAATAAAACCAGAAAGTTGGAATTCTTAGTGGCAGATGCTCTGGCACAGGGGGCTGATACCCTTATTACCTGCGGAGCAGTACAGTCCAACCATTGTCGACTTACCCTCGCGGCAGCTGTGAAGGAAGGTTTGAAATGCAGATTAGTTTTAGAAGAAAGGGTTCCCGGTAGCTATAAGCCAGAAGCCAGCGGAAACAACTTTTTGTTTAATCTGCTGGGTGTAGAAAAAGTTAAGGTTGTATCAGGCGGTTCAGATATGATGAAGGAAATGCAAATTGTTGCCGACGAATTGGCCGCCGAGGGGCGTAAGGCCTATATAATCCCCGGTGGTGGTTCAAACGAAATAGGCAGTTTAGGCTATGTTGCATGTGCACAGGAAATTTCCGCCCAACTTTTTGAAAAAGGTTTAAAGATTGATCATATTGTTACTCCCAGTGGTAGTGCAGGAACTCATACCGGGTTGGTAACAGGATTTTACGGTAACAACTGTAATATTCCGATAACTGGGATTAGCGTTAGCCGTAAAAAACACGAACAAGAAGAATTGGTGTACAGCGTAATTCAAAAAACTGCCGCCCTTTTAGAGATAAAACAAGAAATCCCGAGGGAAGCTGTAAGTGTATACGATGATTATGTTGGCCCTGGTTATTCCTTGCCTACTCCGGAAATGGTTGAAGCGGTACAACTATTGGCCAGAACAGAAGGTATTTTGCTTGACCCTGTATACACTGGTAAAGCAATGTCTGGCTTAATAGGACTTGTTCGTAAGGGCTTTTTCAAGAAAGACCAGAATGTCCTATTCATCCATACTGGTGGTTCTCCTGCGTTATATGCTTATACGTCAACTATCCTGGGCAACGATTAAACAATACGGTTTTGGATGGTTGCTGTAAATTGAAATTTTTAATATAGAAATATGCTCATGATTGGTTCTTATGTGTAGTTTTACGGTGCTCTAAATGGTTCAGTACCTGCAATAATAGCGGCAGTTGGGGCATTATGATATCCCTTATGGAAAAAAGGATATGATAAGCTTTTCAACTGCCGTTAATACTGCAACGAGTTGTTTAGGTATAATAATCCCACCCAGCGTTGATGTTTTATAACGTTTTGTATTTAAAGGCATGAATTAAATGTAATATTATTAAGTAAGCGGGAGGATGTTAACAAGTGCAAGAACAGGGTACATGGACACTTAAAAAAGGACTGGCTGAAATGTTAAAAGGTGGAGTTATTATGGATGTAACAACACCGGAACAAGCTAGAATAGCAGAAAATGCCGGGGCTTGTGCAGTAATGGCTTTAGAGAGAGTTCCTGCAGATATTAGAGCTGCAGGTGGAGTAGCTAGAATGGCAGATCCTACTGTAGTATTACGAATTATGGATGCTGTTACAATTCCTGTAATGGCTAAGGCAAGAATTGGTCATTTTGTGGAAGCACAGATTTTAGAAGGTTTAGGAGTAGATTATATTGACGAAAGTGAAGTTTTAACTCCTGCTGATGAATTATTTCATATTAATAAAAATACATTTAAGGTTCCCTTTGTATGTGGTTGCCGTAACTTAGGAGAAGCATTGCGTCGTATTGGCGAAGGTGCTGCCATGATTAGAACTAAAGGAGAGCCAGGTACTGGAAACGTGGTTGAGGCAGTAAGACATTTTCGCCAAGTAAACAGTGAAATTAAGAAAATAATGAATTTACCTGAAGAAGAGTTAATGACTGTTGCCAAAGAAATAGGTGCACCTTTTGAATTAGTAAAAGTAGTACATCAGACGGGTAAATTACCTGTGGTTAATTTTGCTGCGGGTGGAATTGCAACTCCTGCGGATGCTGCGCTTATGATGCAATTAGGTGTTGATGGCGTATTTGTGGGTTCTGGCATATTTAAGTCTGGAGACCCAATGAAAAGAGCTAAGGCTATTGTAGCTGCTACAACCTATTATAATGATCCCCAGGTTTTGGCTGAAGTGTCTAAGGATTTAGGGGAACCTATGGTAGGTATTGAGATTCACAATATTAAAGCTGAAGAAAGAATGCAAGATAGAGGTTGGTAGAAAAAAGATTAATGTAAATTACAGGGTATTTTTTGGTAGACAAAATTTATCCTAAACCCCTATACACAGAGTTAAGAATAAAACTGTGTATAGGGGTTTTTTAGGTCCCAAGCTGTTGTGTTATGCTAATACACTTGAGATTTCATTGGCTTTGCTTTTCAATAGTTCAACCCAATTATTAACCTTATCTGGAGTGAAGCGTGCTTTTGGTCCTGTAATACATAAACACGACCATACATCTTTACTGCTATTTATTATGGGTACTGCAATTCCAAAGGATTCCAAAAATCTCTCTTCATCGCTAATGGCATAACCTTGCTCGCGAATCTTTTGGTATTCTTGTAAAATTGCATCAGGTTTAACTATTGTGTTAGGCGTATGCTTTTTAAATGTATTTGATTTTAATAGTTCTTTTACCCTTTCAGTATCGTGGTACGCTGCTAATACTTTTCCTACAGCACTAGCATTCATGGGAAATTGAGTACCAATATCCTCAAAATAGCGAACAGGCAGTGGAGAATCAATTTTATAGGCGAGAAAAGCATTATCCCCTTCTCTAATGCCTATTGAAACCGTTTCATGTGTAACTTCTGCTACTTGCATGATAATGGGTTTTGCAATTTCCCAAATACCTACTCGGTTATTATAAACATTTCCAAGTCTATACATAGTGGGGCCAATTGAGTACTTTTTGGTTTCTGGGTTTTGAAGAATGAAACCTTGTTTCATCATAATACCTAATGTTTTGTGTACACCACTTTTTACAGTATTCATTTCATTGGCAAGTGCAGTCAGATTCATTTCATAGGGTTCCTCACCTAATCTATTTAAAATCCAAAGAACTTTTTCTATGCTATTCATTATAATAGGAAGCCTCCAAGATAGATTACTTTAACAGATATTTTAATATTCGACCCGTTATTATTATAACTAATGTAAGCTAAATGTTAACATAATGTTATTACTTCTTCTACCTTTTACAAACCTAAACTTCACAATGATTATTATATTCTTTTAAACCTACTGAGGTTAATTGATGATATAAACTTATCTTCTAAATAATAATAAAGTTATATTATTATAACAAATATTGCCCCAAGGTGACAGAGAAAAATACCACTTGTGCAAGAAGTTAAACGAAGTGGTAGCTAAAATTCCGTCCGCGAGGCTGGATGTTCAAAACAAATCGAGTAAATCAAGGATGAGTCATAGACTGTGGGTGTTGTTTATGTTTATGTAATTTTATTGAATTCCTTGTTTAAGTCATATTAAAGAAGTTCCGCAACAGTTCTAAACCTTTCTCAGTCATAATGGATTCTGGGTGAAATTGAATCCCTTCCACCGGATAAATTTTGTGTCGGATACCCATAATCGCACCTTCCGATGTCTCAGCACTGATAGTTAAGCACTCGGGTAGAGTCCTGCTTCATGAGCACACGGTCAACAATTTCGCCCTTGGCTAAAAGTTCTTTGCGAAAAACCCCTGGAAGTAAACCGCAGGAAACAGGTGGTGTAGTCTTGATGCCGTCAATTTCTAATACAACGTTGCCAATGGTAAACTCAGTTAACTCATTGGCTTCGTTCCAAAGAAGAACGTCAAAGGCCTGGAGCTTGGTTTTCTTGTGCTTCTCATAGAGACCCCGGTATGTAACCTATGTAATTAGATTGCAACCTTTATTTTTACTAACTCAGCTCAGATGACAAGATTTTTATACACAGTATTAGAATGCCCAATAAAAAACTATTTGGAGTCTAATGTCATTGAAATAATTAAACAAAGTAAAACGTTTATCTGTACAGTTTAAGGGTGATGCTATATACTGGAAAAGAGAGGTGGTAAAATTGGGGAGTTGACGTTGTATAGAATTGGGCAATTTGCAAAACTGGCCGGTGTAAGCAGGAGAACGGTGGATTATTATACCAAACTGGGACTTTTAGAGCCGGTACGTTCAGAAAGTAATTATCGTTACTATAATCAGGATGCACTTATTCGTTTAAAACTTATTGAGATGCTAAAATCCCAAAGGCTTACCCTAGAAGAAATCAAAGGTCAAATAGAGTACATAAGTAATGTAATGAATTCTGATAAAAAGAAATATTCTCAGAGAGCTATTGACATTCAATACTTAAAGGACCAGTTTAAAGTACTGGAAACTCAATTGGGTCAACTACAGCCTATGGTTACTAATATGGAAGCTGGTCAGGCGGCTGCTATGACTAAACAGGTGTTGATACAAAGCATGACAATTATACAATCTTTACTTTTATACATCAATGAAGCAGCACTTTTTTTATAGGAACTTTCTCAAAAAGGAGTGTTCATTGCCTTATGTTTAAAAAGTTAATGGCTAGCTTTGGGGTAGGAGCGGCTAAGGTTAACTTGTTGTTGGAAAAAGGAAGCTATCGTGTCGGGGAAACTGTTAATGGTAAGGTGATTGTAGAGGGAGGTAACGTAGATCAGGATATCCAAAGTTTGGATGTGGATGTTCTGATGAGAGTTATTATCAAGGGCAAGGAAATCAAACGGGTTTTAGATACCTTTCAAGTTGCACAAGAATTTCACGTGCGGGCCAAAGAAACTAAGGAAATTGCCTTTGAGTATCCAATACCTATACATTACCCAATTTCCAAGGGTTCACTTTCCTACTCTCTCATAACTAGGATGGATATCTCCCAGGCTGTAGATACCGATGATAGCGACCCCTTGGTGGTGTTGCCTACTCGAGATATGCAACTGGTTTTTGATGCATTTAAGAACTTAGGTTTTAAGGATAAAATTGGTTCCGGTAAAATAGAACAGTATGGACAGCAGTTCGAATTTATTCCAGGTTCTCTGTTTAATGAGCAGTTAAAGGAATTGGAATTAAAATTCTATTCCGATCCCCATGGAGTAAAACTTTTAATGGAAATAGAAATGAATGGGGGCTATATGAGGAATGGCATAGAGCACCATACAGAACTTACCCTCCCTGCTGATTTACTAAGCAGTGGTTCAGTGCAGCAATTGGCTGACCATATTAAAGTTTTTTTGGAAAACGAATTGACTGTAATTTCTGTACAGGGGCCGCGCATGGCACCCAGTTATCATAATTACCAGCAAACTACCCAGCATGGTTCAGGCATTGGGGGGTTTATGGGTGGCATGGTTACCGGTATGTTAGGTGGTGTTCTTCTGGGAAGCCTTTTTGATGGCGGAGAAGAGGAGGATTCCAGTGGTATGATTGCTGGTGACGATGAAAATGGCTTTGACTTTGGTTTAGGTGATTTTATGGATTTTGGTGATGATGAGTTTTAGCTTGTTTTAGGGGGAGTTGATAAAGAATGAATACCATGAAAGTATGGCTGTTAATGGGTGGTCTTTCTATTTTGTTAGTGTTAATGGGAAGTGCTGTTGGCGGCCAAACCGGAGCAGTTGTATTTTTTCTAATAGCAATGGCTATGAACTTCTTTGGTTACTTTTACAGTGATACAATGGCTATTAAGATGACAGGTTCCTATCCTGTTTCAGAAGCAGAAGCACCTGAACTTTACGCAATAATAAGAAGACTGTCCCAGAGGGCGGGGTTGCCCATGCCTAAAGTTTATATCCAACCATCTGACCAACCAAATGCCTTTGCCACTGGACGCAACCCTTCCCATTCAGCAGTGGCAGTCACCGAGGGAATACTTCGAATATTGAACCCTTCTGAACTAGAAGGGGTTTTAGCACACGAACTAGCCCATATCAAGAATAGAGATATCTTAGTTGGAACTATTGCTGCAGCTTTGGCAGGTGCTATTAGTATGATGGCCAATGCGCTGCAATGGGGAGCTATCTTTGGCATGGGAAGAAGCGATGATGAAGAGGGCGGCAGTATGGCTGGGGGGCTAATTATGGCCTTTATTGCTCCTATAGCAGCCATGGTTATTCAAATGGCCATCTCTCGTTCCCGGGAATATATGGCAGATGCCACAGGTGCCAAGATAGCCGGCTCTCCGGACGGGTTATCCAATGCATTGTTAAAGCTGGAATCTGCGGCTCACCGTATACCGATGGGTGTAAGCCCAGCTACTTCTCACTTGTTCATTGTTAACCCATTATCGGGCGAGTCTTTGGCCAGACTTTTCAGTACTCACCCGCCCATTCAGGATAGGGTGAATAGATTGCATGGTATGAGATAACATTATTATAATAAAAATTATGTTAAAAAAACGGTGCGTGTTCGCACCGTTTTTTACCGTTTAAATATACATAATGTATTTCATCATTAACCAAAAGTGACTGAAACTACCAGCCATCACAAAGAGGTGAAACACCTCA
Organism: Desulforamulus reducens MI-1; assembly: GCF_000016165.1. Lineage (GTDB taxonomy): Bacteria > Bacillota > Desulfotomaculia > Desulfotomaculales > Desulfotomaculaceae > Desulfotomaculum > Desulfotomaculum reducens. Next base: position 461,481 of record NC_009253.1, read on the forward strand.
TGAAAACCAAACCAACCAGGCACTAGGTTAGGTGGCCATTTAGTACCATAAAAGACTGCTCCCACCGTATAAAAAGCTCCTCCTAATACCATCCAAACAATACCCCCGGTAGTAACTGTTTGTATTAAAGGCCAAAATGCAATAACAATTAACCAGCCCATAACAACATAGATCAGTGTGGAAAACCAGCGCGGTGCTTCCATCCAAAGGAGTTTTATAATAATCCCAACGATGGCCAGTGCCCAAACTCCCACCAGCAGAGAGTATCCCCACCCACCGCGTAGAGGAATGAGGCAAACAGGAGTATAGGTACCAGCGATTAGTACGAATATCATCATATGATCGATACGACGTAAAAGGAGTATTCCCTTGGGGGAAAGGGGCAATAAATGATACAAGGCACTGGCAGTGTAAAGCAATATAAGACTGGCTCCGAAAATTGAAAAGGAGACAATATGTAAGGGTTTACCATAAACAACAGCATTATAGACCAATAATATTAAACCAACTACCGATAAAAAGGCACCGGTCAAATGGCTCAAGCCGCTAAAGGGGTCTCTAATTTTAGCCATCTTAATTCACCTCGAGACTAGTATTTATAAAAAACTATTAGAGGATGATTTATCCAATCTTTATCATTTTCCTTCTAACATTTATTATACACTAGTAAAAAAATTTTGATTGTTGTACAATTAGTCTTTGTATATACGTAATAATAAGGTACAAGAATCAGGGGAACTAGCAATGTTGCCTGCCATAATTATGTGGCCCAGAGTAATACTCTTTTTGGCTTTTTCCAGTAGGGAATACATGAATAAACTTAAAAGAGGCTTTAGCCGGTTGGCTGAAGCCTCTTTTAATAAGGAGGTGAACCTTATGATACTGGCAGTTTATCTATTAACCCAGCATTTTAACCAGGTCGGCGTTGGCATCTCCGGAGATCAGTTGCAGGTTGAAGGTCTTCTGCAGAACTTCTACAACTCCAGGTGTCAAGAATTCAGGTGCCTTAGGTCCGATATACATGTTCTTAACACCAAGGCTAAACAGGCCTAACAGAATGGCTACTGCCTTTTGCTCGAACCAGGACAATACAATGCTTAAGGGTAGATCATTGACGCCGCAATTGAAAGCTTCGGCTAGAGCCAGAGCGATCTTTACCGCAGAACCGGAGTTGTTGCACTGACCCAGGTCGAGGAAACGGGGGATACCAGTGCCTTCAATGGTGCCAAAGTCGATATCATTGAATCTGAACTTACCGCAGGAAGTGGTCAGAAGGACACAATCCTTTGGAATAGCCAAAGCCAGTTCTCTGAAGTAATCTCTGCCCTTGGTGGGAGAGTCGCAACCAGCAATTACAAAGAAACGCTTGATCTTACCAGCCTTCACAGCTTCCACAATTTGGGGAGCCAGGGGCAGTACATTTAGATGGTGGAAACCAGTGGTCATGGTTTTTGCTTCTGCGGTCAGATCTTGGGCAGGAGCACCGGGTAAGGAAAGAGCCTTTTCAATTACCGGGGTAAAATCCATGCCTTCAATTTTCTTAACGCCTTCTAAACCGGTAACACCGAAGGAAAACATGCGGTCACCATAGGTGGCATCTTTCCGAATGGGCATTACACAGTTGGTGGTGGCCAGGATTGCACCGGGGAAAGCTTCGAAGAGCTTCCTTTGATCGTACCAGGCTTTACCCACATTGCCTTTTAAATGACTGAACTTCTTTAATTCAGGGTAGCCGTGGGCAGGCAGCATTTCAGAGTGGGTGTAGATGTTAATACCTTTACCTTCGGATTGTTGTAACAATTCTTTTAGAGCTAGTAAATCGTGACCGGTCACCAGGATGCACTTACCTTCAACTTTATCGGAAGTGACGGTAACAGGGGTGGGAACACCCAGATTATCCAGGTGAGCCTTGTCCAGCAGGTCCATGACCTTAACAGTGGCAGTACCCACTTTCAGAGCCATATTGATGGTTTCTTCCAGATTAAAGTTAACGTTGGTTAGGGTAGAGTAGAGAGCTTCTTGGGTAATTGCATCCACTTCAGCATCGGTGTAACCCAGTTCCTTAGCATGGGTAGCGTATGCAGCTACGCCCTTAAGTGCAAAAATAATGGTATCTTGTAAGCTGGCAATATTTTCGTCCTTGCCACAGACCCCGATTTTTGTACAGCCGCCTTTGGGAGTTTGTTCACACTGGTAGCAAAACATAGTTAAATTCCTCCTTATATTTATCGGCCTTGGCCGTGTTTTGTTTTCTGATGTAATCATATCGGAAACCAAAGGAGGAAGATGTGACCAGTATCACACTTTTACAAAAAATATAGAAAGTTAGAAAAAATCGGCACCGTTAAGGAGGGGAATAATTTTTTCGAAAAAAGATATTTCTTGACATCATTAACGTTCCTATCTAATATTATCTTAATACTATATGCAACATACATATATAGGGACATGAGCTACCTAGTTAAAAAAAACATTGCAAAGTATGGGGTGATTATATGCATTTTCCTGTATCAGGCGTTGATGTCCTTCCTTTTATTCCTCCGCTGGTTGCCTTTCTGGTTTCATCCCTAACCGCATCGGCCGGAGTTTCAGGTGCATTCCTACTACTGCCCTTTCAAATGAGCGTGCTACACTATACCAGCCCCTCCGTAAGTCCAACAAACTTAATTTATAACATAATTGCCATCCCGGGTGGTTTGTATAGGTATATAAAAGAAGGCCGTATGGCCTGGCCCCTGACATGGGCTGTTGTGGTAGGAACCCTGCCCGGGGTTTTTTTTGGTGCCTGGGTAAGGATTAAGTACTTACCGGACCCCGGATCATTTAAATTATTTGTTGGCTTTGTTTTGATGTACTTGGGTTACCGCCTACTGTCAGAAGTTATGGGGTGGAATAAGAAGGTAAAAGAACAGAACAAATTTATGCAAAAGAAATTTTCTGAACAGATAGCAAAATTAAAAGAAGAAAACAATCATCGTATGGCTGCAGGACTTCCACCGGAGGCAGTGGTAAAAACCAAGAAGGTATCTTTAAAGAAGATTGAATATGACTTTTGGGGAGAAACCTATTCCTTTGGTACAATGTCAATTTTAGGTTTAGCCTTGGTAGTGGGACTCATCGGTGGGATCTATGGCATCGGTGGCGGAGCAATTATTTCTCCTTTCTGTGTCGCTGTTTTAGGTTTGCCTGTTTATACCGTTGCCGGTGCAGCCCTAGCGGGAACTTTTATTACCTCCATTGCAGGGGTTGTTTATTATCATATTCTGGCCACCACACATCTTGCCAGCAACGCTGTGGTAACACCTGACTGGTTATTGGGTGCACTGTTCGGAGTTGGAGGTCTTTTGGGAACCTACGTTGGTGCACGTATTCAAAAGTTTCTGCCGGATAGATTCATCAAAGGTATTTTATGTCTTTTAGTTCTTTTCCTAGCTTTTAATTACATTATCCAGTATTTCTGGAAATAAAATAAGCATGGTATTTACTGACTTGATGACAGATAATATAATTGGGGTAAAAATTCTAAGGTTAAGGCTTTGGGGGAGAGAAAATGATTAGAGCCCTTGTCAAGCTTGGCTGCTTACTTGTCATACCAGCCTTAATAGGGTTGGGAAGCCTATATGCTTTGCTTTACAAACTTCTCACTCTAGTGAATCCAGGATCCTTTCATGGTTTGGCCCCCGATAGCCATAACTTAGATTTCCTGTATTATAGTTTAAATAATATTACTACCACCGGCTATGGGGACATTTATCCCCTAACGAAAACGGCGAAATTTCTATCTTTAACTGAAATAATTCTGGGTCTAACATTAGTGTTAGGGGCAGTAATTTTTGAGTATTTCCGCCAAAGAGGATTGGATAAGAGGTTGTAGCACAGGCCATAGGGTTCCTTTTCTTTCTGAAAAGGAATCTTTTTCTTACTATTAAATTGTTATTGAAAAACTCCACAAAGTACTTCATAATAAATCTGTTTGGGCAAATTGCCATAGGAGGTGTACACAGAGATGAATCAATATGATGTAATTGTGATCGGAGCCGGTCCAGCAGGTATTTTTACTTGCTACGAATTAGCATATAAAGCTCCCCATTTGAAAGTGTTGTTAGTGGATAAAGGGAAGGACATTTACAAGAGGGTGTGTCCAATATTGCAAAAGAAAATTGTTAAATGTCCACCGCCCACTGAGAAGAAAGAATATGCAGGGTGTAGACCTGCCTGCTCTATTACCAATGGTTTTGGGGGTGCCGGGGCTTATTCCGACGGAAAGTTTAATATTACCACTGAGTTTGGTGGGTGGATGACTGACTATTTAGCACCTTCTGAGGTACTGGAATTAATTCATTACGTTGATAGTATCAACCTAAGGCATGGCGCTAAATCGGCCCCCACTGATCCCAATACCCCGGCTGTAAAGGATATTGAAAAGCGGGGCTTGGGTGCTGGTTTAAAGTTGCTGCGGGCTCAGGTACGCCACTTGGGAACCGAGCAGAACCTGGAAATCTTAAAAAATATTTTTGAATATCTGAAAGATCACATTGATATGAAGTATGAAACCGAAGTAGTGGATCTAATCAACGTACAGGAGGATGACAAGGCATCTGTAAAGGGGATTATTACAAAGGATAATGAAGAATTCTATGCCAATAAGATTGTGGTAGTTCCTGGGCGGGATGGTTCTGAGTGGTTGTCCACGGTATGTAAAAAGATGGGTCTGGAAATGATCAGTAACCAGGTAGACGTGGGTGTTCGAGTTGAAACCCTGAACGCCATCATGGAAGAAATTAATGAACACCTGTATGAAGGCAAATTCATTTACCGGACCTCCGTTGGTACCACGGTAAGAACTTTTTGTAGTAATCCTGCAGGTTATGTAGTTATTGAGAACCATAGTGGTGTTATGCTGGCCAATGGACATGCCTATAAGGATAAGAATCTGGGAAGTAACAACACAAACTTTGCCCTGTTGGTTTCCCATAAATTCTCATATCCTTTTAATAAACCCATTGAATATGCCAAATCTATCTCCAGATTGGCTAATGATTTATCCAACGGCAGTGTGCTGGTTCAGCGATATGGTGACCTCAAGAAGGGTTGCAGGTCTACGGATAAACGCATCAAAGTGGGATTTGTTGAGCCCACCTTAAAAGAAGCTGAGCCTGGAGATCTAAGTCTGGTTTTGCCTTACAATACCATGAAAAGCATCATGGAAATGATTGAGGCATTGGATAAAGTGACACCGGGTATTGCATCTGAGCACACACTGCTTTATGGGGTTGAAGCAAAGTTTTACTCCGCCCGCCCTATACTAACTCCGAACTTTGAAACCCAGATTGCAGGACTGTATGCCGGTGGTGATGGTGCAGGCATTACCCGTGGCTTGGCCCAGGCCGCTGCCTGTGGGGTGTCCATTGCCAGAGATATTATTCAGAAACTAAACTAGTAAAACAACTTAGGGTACTTATTCAATGTAAGTACCTTTTTTATTTTTTAATCTATTTAAAACTGGGAAAGACTAACTAATAATATACTGGAGGGAACAAAAAGCTTGAGTAAGGATATTCATACAGAGGCCATTGGTTCCTGGTCCAATCAAAGTGAACTAGAAAAAACCATTTCTGCAGGGCTTAATGGGCCACCGGAACTAAAGAGGGAAGAAAAAAATAGATATCTAGGACAGTTTAAGGAACGGGTTATTAAAATGTTAACCAAAGGACAGGTCTCTGAACCTGCCATCTATCCGGAAATCTTAGATGCCCTGAAGGACCCGAGGGCGTCGAAGCTGATCATCAATGGTGATATACCTGAAGTTTTTACGTTAAAATATCAAAAACTTGCTAGGCAGCAGGGGAAGCATTATTTCTTGGTGCATGACCCCGCATTACAAGGTAAAACAGGTCTTATCGTTGTAAGTAAGGATGCTGTGGAGGTCACAGATATAAGTGTACCGGACCGCACAGAGCGTTTAGAAGAGTTAGGGATACCACAGGACCTGATTCTTTTAGCGGGAAAAAAGGTTTGCCAGAAGTGTTATAACAGGATTGTGCAAGCAGCACCTGAGGAAGCAATTAATTATCAGGTTATATCTTGGTGGGAAGGATTAATGGGTGAGCGATGCCCCGCCAGCAATGCTCACTAAACCCCTTCTTAAAGGGGCTAATATATTATAAAATTTAGACAAGTTAAGCTTTGCATACATACTCATACCATGTAAGATAGAGGTAAAAGGCAAGGGGCTTTATGGAAAGACATGAGTGGCAAAGAGTACTGGAGAGAAACCGCAAATAATAAAATCCCCCGGAAAACCGGGGGATTTGGCTGCCTAGAAATGGCCGGTAAACTGCGCAATTAGGATACCAATACCCAAAATCCAAACATAGACGGAAAATACCTTTAATGAGCCCCGTTGTAGTATGGCCAACATCCACTTAACCGCCACGTAACCAGAAAGGGCTGCTGCAAGGGTACCAGCTAAAAGTGGAACAATCCCTATGGATTCTGCTTGCCCTCCGGCCAGTTTAGCCCCCTGCAGAACCACTGCACCCAGAATGGCCGGGAGGGAGAGCAAGAAGGAAAAACGGGCGGCGGCTTGCTTATTAATCCCTTGGAACAAGGCTCCTGCAATGGTTAGACCAGAACGGGAGATGGCAGGCAGGATAGCAGCACCCTGTAAGGTACCCACCATAAGGGCATCTTTAAAAGAGATTTGATCAATGTCCTTGCTACCTTTTTTCTTCATATTATCTGCAACCCAAAGAATAGCACCGGTTGCTAAAAACTCCCAGCCAACAGTAATTCCTGTTTTGGAAATTTCTTCAAAAAAATCCTCAAAGGAAAGACCGATAATAGCAGTGGGTATGGTGCCGGCAATAATCAGCAGACTTAATCTGCTAAAGGGTCTTTTAATCATATAAACAATATCTTTCCAGAAAACAACTACAACGGCTAACAAAGTACCTAGGTGCAACATGGTATCCAGAAATAAACCGGCCTCTGATAGGCCCATGAGTTTTCTTCCCAATAACAAGTGGCCGGTACTGCTAACGGGCAAAAATTCAGTAAATCCCTGAACTGTACCTAAGATTAGTGCTTTTAATATTTCTTCCATAGGTCACCTCTAAAAAATAATTTTAAACCAACATGCCTATTATAGCAGACAATTACTAAAAGAACTCAGGCAAAAATTCAACTCAGATATATTTTATATGTATTCCCCAAAAATGATTAAAAGCAAAAACCCATGGAGAATTTACTTCCACGGGTTTACCTTAGTATTATACATTAGGTAAGTATTTAACAAGTTAATGGGTTGTGTTTCTTCTTTTTCATCTTTCCATACAATAAGACACCACCCGTAACCACCACCATCACTGTATACTTAAGGAGTGGGGCATTGGTAAAGAAACTGGAAATCATAGGTTCATGCAGCATCATTTTGGCAGCTGTCAGTGCAATAACCCCAGCTCCCAGATAAATGATTACAGGAAAACGGTCAACCCATTTTAATAAAAGAGTGCTACCCCAGACCACGATGGGAACACTGATCAGCAATCCAGAGACCACCAGTAAAAAGCTTCCGTGGGCTGTCCCAGCAATGGCCAATACATTATCCAGGCCCATCACAGCATCTGCAATGATGATAGTCCGGATAGCCTCCCAGCGATTGTCGCAGGCCCTAATTTGATCGTGAGATTTTTCTTCTGTTAGAAGCTTATAGGCAATCCACACCAGCAATAGGCCACCAACCAGCATCAAACCGGGAATTTCTAATAGCCAGACAACGGCCAGGGTTGCCAGTATACGGATCATTATGGCCCCGGCGGTTCCCCAGAGAATGACTTGCCTTTGATGTTCCTTTGGTACATTCCTTGCTGCCATGCCAATCACGATGGCGTTATCACCGGCTAAAACAAGGTCAATCAGTACAATTACCAGTAAAGCGGATAAAAAGTCTGCAGTTAAAAATTCCACCTTGTCATCTCCCCCTAGTTAAATATTGGTTAAAAAAGGAAAAACGATCTTCCCTGAATAGGCAAAGATCGTTTAAATATAAAAAAGACCTTTACCTATAAGTAAAGGTCTTGCTAACAACTGTGCGTTGCCAACAAAGCCGGGGCCTTAACCCGAAATGACGACTTTGTTGTAAAAGCTACTCCCCTTTAAGAGATTGTTTCTAATAAAATAGTATAACAAAGCTTCAGAACTGTCAATAGTAATACCTTGATTTAGAGAAAGGCTTATATTTAGGACTATCCTTTACTGATTATGAAGATTACTTAAAGAAAAGATAGAGAAGCAGCAAAAGAATAGGTTGATGAGTAAGATAAATAAAAAGAGAATGTTGTCCCAATAGGATAAGGGGTTTTGCAAAGGACCAATAAAAAAACCGACTCTTTTTATCAGGATACAATAGCTTACCCAGAGCGATACCATATAAAAATAGGCCCAGGTAGGGAATTAAAGGATAATAATCCACAGAAAAGAAATCCTTTGATATAAAACCCAGAGGGAATAGAAGGTTTGTGGATGGGGTCAGTAGTGCTGTGAAATACTGTAAACCAATGATAATCGTTCCGAAAACCATTAGGATACCTGGACTCCAACGGTGAAATATGGGATACAAAAGTATACTGATGGCTAAAAAATGCAAGATGCCAAAAATAATATTAGAACCTGGAACTGCTATCATTGTGATGATGGTTAATAGTATTGCAATGAAAAGGAGGTTACGGCCCCTTTTCAGGTTACTTTTACTTAACGAGCAACTAACACCGGCCAGGAGAATAAACAAGGTGGCAGAGGCTTTCCCCGTAAGAAAAATAAAACCTTCTTGATAATGGATAGGTAGATTATAAAATTCATGTAAGTCGTACATTAAATGAAAGAAGACCATCAAAAGAATGGCTACACCACGTAAAAAATCCAGTTCCCATAGGCGGTTTACAGTTTTCGACATGAGCATACTTCACTTTCTTAGCAAACTTGACTGTATTAGGCCCTTAGTATGCACCATGCATGAAAGGGCACGAAAGTTTCGGCACAAGTCTTAAGAAATATTGAGCCCCATACTCCTGATAACACTTAATTCCCGATCAATTTGGTAGCCAGTAGTGGTTAAGAAGTTTCCAATAATGACAGCATTGATTCCCGCTGGAAAACCTAGTACTCTTAATTCTCCTAGGGATTCTTTTATACCTCCACCAAATCGAAGAGAAATCGTGGGTAGAATCAATCTAAAGAGACAAATTGTCTTAATAATATCCTGTGAAGACATAATTTGTTGTCCAGCTAGAGGGGTTCCCAAGATAGGATTAAGAACATTAATTGGTACTGAATCTACTCCCAAAGCTTTCAACTCATAGGCCAGTTCCAAGCGTTGTAACATGGTTTCGCCAAGGGAGATAATGCCGCCACTACAAATTTTTAATCCTGCACTTTGGGCAGATTTTATTGTAGCCACACGCTGCTGATAGGTATGAGTGGTACAAATTCTTTTAAAAAAACTTTCTGCACACTCCAAGTTATGGTGGTAGGTAGAAACACCCGCCTTCTTGAGTTGTAAAGCCCTTGATGTATCAAGTAATCCTAAGGAAGCGCACAACTGCAAGGAGGTCTTTTCTCGGAGTACTTGATAAATTTTAATGACCTCATCAAAATCACGATTGCTAAGATTTTTTCCACTGGTGACGAGGGCAAAGCGGTGAATACCCTTTTCCTCAACCCTTTTGGCGGCTTCCAATATCGCAACAGAATTAAGCAAAGGGTAAGTCTGGCAGCCCGTTGCGTAATAAACCGATTGGGCACAGAATTTACAATCCTCCGAGCAACTCCCAGATTTAGCATTTACAATTGAGCATAAATCTATTTTCTTATTGGCAAAATTGGCTGTAACCTGGGCTGCCATTGAAAGTATTTGAAGTATATCGAGGTTTTCAGCTTTGGAGAGGTATGCTGCTTCCTGGAAAGTAATACCCTCTCCGCTGTGAATTTTCTCCTGGATTTCAGAAAACATGGAGGCCCTCCTTTATTGTCAACCAAACTATTGATTACAAGTTAACAATAACAAACTACCCAAGATTTTACAATAGGTAATTTTCTTACAAAGGTTTAAATAAAAAAGGAGCAGTTGTTCACTACTCCTTTTAAGTGTTAAACCCTTGAGGAAAGCGGTTTTTCAAATCGCTGATCCTTTTCCGATGCATTATCAGCAATCACTAGGGGAACGTCCGGTTTAACCAGGAACCAAGCAATAACTCCGGTTAAGCCAATTCCAGCGGTAAAAACTAATGCTGATTGCCAACCCCAGTGGGTAGCAACAATAGCTGTCAGTGTTGGAGCAAGTACCCCACCTAAATTACCACACAGATTCATCCAACCAGATACTGTTCCGGTGAACTTCTGCCCCAGATCGTTACAACTGGCCCAAGAGGCATTGAAGGTAAAGCCCAAAATCCCTAAAGAAAGGGTTAGCCACAAAACGGTTATCATTGGCTTTACTGAAACGGCGGCAAAATAAAGAGCAATACTGGAGATGACTAAACCGAGGGAACCAAAATAAACCCGAACCTTGGCAACAGATACTCCACGGCTAACCAGTCGGTCGCTGATAACCCCGGTGGATAAAGTGGTTATGGCTAGGGCTAACCAGGGGAAAGCAGCCATGATACCCATCTCTTTTAGAGAGAAATGTTGAGCCTCCATGAGATAAATGGGTAACCAAGCAAGATAAACGTACATGATGTAATCCGCCACAAAATACTGAAAACCAATGGCCCAGAATTGCACGGAATTGATAAACTTTCCTAAAGGAGCAAATTCCTTCTTCTCGGATTCCATGCTTGCCTGGGAGGTGCCTTCAATAATCTTATCTAACTCTGCTTTATTTACGAAGGGGTGATTGGCTGGATTGTCCCGAGCCAGTAACCACCAACCTAGGGCAACAAGGAAGCCAACGGCACCAAACAACCAGAAAACGGCTCTCCAGCCAAAAGCGGTCATGATATACACGGTAATGGCCGGAGCAAGTACTGGACCTACAAAGGAACCAGCTAGAATAAAAGAGTTAGCTGTACCCCGTTCCTTCTTATTAAACCACTTGGAGACCAGCACGCTGGCCCCTGGGTAAAGGGGACCTTCTCCAACACCAAAGAGAGCTCGCACAATACCAAAGGTAAGAAAGTTTGAGGCATAGGCTGTCAAAATAGTAAAGCTTGACCACCAACCGATGGCCAGTGCCATTGCCTTCCGGGCACCAAAACGCTCGGCAATCAGTCCACCGGGTACTTGCATCAGTGAATAACCAATAAAGAATAATGTCTGTACTAAACCAAACTGAACCTTATCAAAACCAAAATCCTTCATAATCAATGGTCCAGCAACGGATAAATTAACACGATCCATATATGCAACAAAACCAATTAAAAATAGGGAAAAACCCAAGATCCAGCGCATGTTCGTGGACTTTTGTGACATAAAAAACCCTCATTTCAATGTCTTAAATTTTTAGGCCCACCGGGCAGATGGTATTGCATTTTTCACAGTCTAAGCAGTAAGTACATTCTTCTTGATAGGGGCTCGATTCGCCACTTAAAAACTTTGACAATATGGCTTTTCGCTTACCTGAATAGTGATAACCAAATTTTAGCCCTTTTTTTAAATAGGCAGGACAGTCGACCAGACAACCACCACAATGCAGACATTTTAGAGCGTCAAATTCTCCCTTTTTCGATGCTGCCATACGTCCGTTATCTACTAAGATCACATAGACTTCTTTAGGGCCATGCATACCTTGTACCATACGGAATTCGATGTCGGCGGTTCTGCTGGGACCTGAAATAAAGGAAATATAATTAAGTAAGTCCTTACCTAAACCATATATACTTGAAGTCCGACATACAGTCAGTGCATCTTCCAAAGTGGGGACGATTTTCTCAACACCCGCAATAACGATATGATTATAGGGTAGGTTGGAGGTTAGACGGACATTGCCTTCGGACTCCAACAGAGCAATGGTGCCGGTCTCAGCAATGATAGCGTCTGCGCCCGTGATGCCAAAATCAGTTTGGGAAGATTCTTCCCGTATATCATTCTTTAGTTGCAAAAGGTGCTCTTTGTCCATAACCGATGTATTAATGGAGGCCATTCTGGGATGTACATCGATAGACAAAGGGGCTACCCTTTCTCCTAAATCTGTTTGAACAAGCTTCACATTTTTTTCTTGCAGAAACTGGTGTAAATTAATCTCTGTAAAAATTGGGTCTTTACTTATGAGTGCTTTTTGGTTGGTAGATAAAATTTTAAGAACCTGTTCCCGGGCTTCCGATGGATCTTTAGCCAGGAAAACTTGACATCCCTTAACCTTAAGCATTGTAGTGGCACGACCAACCATTTTGTTAAGCTCTCTAGCCGTTGAAGATTTTAAATTTTGAACTTTCTGTGCTAGGGTGGAATAGTCGGCGAGCAAGGTTTCCCGCTGTGCTTGAATTTGCCCTAATATTTTTTCTGCTTTCGCCGTGGTATTCATTCCTTATTCCTCCTGCCATATGTTTGACTAAGTAGTTGTATTGTATGAAAAACCTGCTGCTTCATATTCTTTTGGGTTATGCCATCCCGAAAATGCAACATGCACCCGGGACAACTGGTGGCCAAAATTGTAGCCCCAGTATTTTCAATTGATGTTAATTTTCCTTCATTAATTCGCCTGGATAGGTCATAGTAGTCGATGCTAAAGGACCCCCCAAAGCCGCAGCAGGCGTCTGCATCCACCATTTCTTCAAACTTTGCCCCGGGTAGGGTTTGAATCAGTTGTCTTGGTTGTTGTGTGATGCCCAGACTCCGAACTAGGTGACAGGGGTCGTGGTAGGTTATTTTCTCAGGTATAGACCCCGGTATTGTTACTAATTCAATATCTTCTATCAAAAATTGGTTAATGTCTTTGACCTTTTGAGCCAGCTTAATAACTTTTTGTAAGAGTTTGGGGTCATCCTTGGCAAATAATTTGGGGTATTCTTCTTTAAAGGCCACAGCACAACTGGGGCAAACAAAGACCAGTGCATCTGTGTCAAATTGGCTATAAATTTCTATGTTCCTTAAAGCCATTTGACGTGAGTAGTTTTTGTCACCACTTACAATACCCGGGATACCGCAGCAGAGGTCTTCCTTGGCCAGTTTTACAGCAACCTTATTTTCTCCCAGGACATGTAAAAGGGCTTCCCCCACAGAGGGTTCTGTATAGTTCACCACACAGCCCGGGAAAAAGGCCACGGTTTTTACAGGGTTTTCAATGGGTTTTGGCTTAGCATTTTCCAAAAAGGACTTTTTCTGCACCGCAGGAAGTAAGCGTTCACCGGGTAACCCTAAGGATGGTAAAGAAAATCTTGTCTTTACACCTATTTTACTTTTCTTTAATAACGTTCCACCGAACGTGGAAGCCACTTTTGTTAATCTTGGTAAGCCCTTGGGCTTGCTAAGTAAAGCTAACATCCTTTCTTTTTTCCAACCCAGTCCCTCCTGCTGCACCTGTTCTTGACGTAAATTTTTAAGCATTTCCGGTGTATTCATTTGGACCGGGCAGGAGTTTTTACACTTTTGGCAGCCAATGCAGAGTGATAAGCCGCTTTCCACGGTCTTTTGAAGATCTCCATGAAAGGCAGTAAATACCAAGCCCCGACCGCCTAAATATTTGTAACCATATTTCTCACCGATCTCAGCATAAATTGGGCAGAAATTTAAGCAGCTTCCGCAATTGATGCAATAGAGGGACTCAGCAAAACCTTTATCGATGGCCTCTTGTCGACCATGTTTTAGAAATAAGATGTGAACTTCTTGGGGGCCTTGGCCATGTATTAATTCATCTAATTCAGGATCACAGCAGGTACTGGTACCGGATATAACAGAAACATAGGTTCCGATATCCTGTCCCACGCCATAAACTGCAGCAGAACGGACAACCTTTAAAGCATCTTCCAAGGTAGGTACTATTTTTTCTACTCCGGCAATTACGATATGGATTTTTGGCATCATGGTTACTGCGCGGATATTTCCCTCATTTTCTGTTACAAAAACACTTCCTGTATCGGCTGCTATGGCATTGGCTCCGGAAATGCCAACGTCTGCGTTAATCAAATAGTCCCGTAATCCCTTACGGGCTGCTACCACCAGGGCCTCATGACTGCATTCCAATTGTGTTCCCATTTCCTTTGAGAACACCTCTGTAACCTTTTCAATGGGAATATGTATGGCCGGTGCCAGGGAATGACTTGCTTCACTATGGGCTAGCTGATTAATTCGGTCACCAAGATCTGTTTCAATAACTTGAATGTCCCGTTCTTCTAGGACATGGGTTAAGTTTATTTCTTTTCCGGCATTGGTCTTTGATTTTACCACAACCCCTTGAGGGATGAGGCTTAATAAATGGGCTTGGGCTTGTTCGGTGGTTTCAGCTACGTAGACATGGCAACCCTTTCTTTCCAGGGAGAGCGTTGCCTTAGAAATCATTTCCTCAAGGTTATCAATACAATGCTGTTTAATTTGGCGTAGTTCATTGGAAAGATAGGGATAGTTCTTTACCATTTTCTTCATGGCTGGTCTTATGGCGTCAAAGGCTCTGAAACGACCTTTACGGGAATCGGTATTTTGAAGTCCTAACGCTACTTTATTCTTTTGAATTTTGTCGCTCCGACTTCCCATAGCATGCATGCACCTCCAAATAAATTAATTTTAAAATGTCAAAAAAGTAAACAAAATTAGCAAAGACTATTTTCAAGAATATTCTGCTTTAAAATGGCGTATAGGCTTTGATTTTACACCTTCAGTGTAGGAGGATAAAAATATAAAAACCCCTCGTCCCGTAAGGGACGAGAGGCTTTCCCGCGTTACCACCCTAGTTGATAAGTTAGTAAACTTACCCTCTTTATAGCTGTAACGGGCATACCCGGTTCGAAGTACTTACTATTTCCATCGAACATCTCCAGGGCGAGATTCAGTAATTTAGCCCACCGTCTTGCACCTTCCGACGGCTCTCTGCAGAGTTACATTACTTACTATTCCCCATCAGCGATTTGACCATAAATTATACATTTGAAATTATATCCAATGGTTAGAATTTTGTCAATATTTTAAAACAAATGCCAGAATATTTATACATTTTTTAAGCTGTATTTCTTTGGAGTAATCGCTAAATTCTTTAGAGAATATGTTCACTAGTCCTAGGTTAAAATAACGATGAGAAAAACAAAGGGGGGATTTTAATGGCTGGTATAAGCAAATGCTTGTGTGAAGAATGTCAATATAACAGCAACCACGAGTGCCAGGCAGAGAGTATTGAAGTTAGATCCAGCGGAGATATGAGTGTACAATCCACGGATGGAACCTGCTGCAATACCTTTACACCCCGTTTAGGTTAATATTAATAAAAGACTCTTTCAGCATATGAAAGAGTCTTTTTACTTTTTTTATTAAAAACGATAATATAGAGATGTAAGTGTTTTGTAATGTTCTTCCAGTATAATTAAAAAAGTAGAAGTTTATTATATTTTTTGACCTAAAGACTGATTAGGATTATTATATAAAGGGATTGTCTCAATTTGTATATGTTAAATAATTCAGAAGGAGAATATATGACAAAAGGGAATATTATAATTCTGGGTGCGGGGTATGGTGGAATTCGGGTTGCCCAACAGCTTAGCAAATTATTAAAAAACCGACAAGATTTTAAAATTATTTTAGTAAATAAAGACTATTATCATACACTAATGACGCAACTCTATGAACCTGCGGTGGGTACCAAGGCTTGTAGTGATGTAGTTATTCCATTGAGTGAGATATTGGAAGGCTCAAACATTTCTTTGGTGAAGGGAACGGTCTCATTAATTAACTTAAAAGCACGTTCTATTGTTATTAACGACACATCGGAAATTCCCTTTCAATACTTGGTAATTGCCCTTGGCAGTATGCCAGAGTATTTTGGTATCGAAGGGTTAAAAGAAAACAGCATGAGTTTAAGCAGTTTCGACCATGCTTGTGATATTAATAACCGCATTAACGAAATATTGCTGAAGCACAAAGGAAATGGAGAGAAACCTTTAAACTTTGTGGTGGGCGGCGGTGGATTAACCGGTGTGGAATTTACTGGAGAGTTAGCTTCATACCTGGAAGAGAAACGGCAGGAATACAATCTTTCCAAAGATCAGTATAAAATAATAATTATTGAAGCAGCCAATCAATTGCTTCCCGGGATGTCCGAGGAAACTGCAAATTATGCAAAAGAAACCTTGGAAAAATTAGGTGTAGAAGTGATTATTAGTGATTTAATTAGCAGAGTTGTACCAGGGTCCCTTCATCTAAAATCCGGTAGAGATATTGAGTTTTCCTTGTTAATATGGGCTGGTGGAATTAGGGGAAGTTCAGTGCTGGCTCAGTCCGGGATTAAAACAGACAACCGTGGCCGACTGCTGGTAAATGATTACTTACAGTATGTAGATGACCCTACTATCTATGCGGTGGGAGACAGTGCCTTGGTAAAGGATCCGGAAACCGGTAATCCAGTTCTTCCCACGGCTCAAGCAGCTATGCAGGCAGGTAAAAAGGTAGCTCAAAATATTTACGCTGATATTACTGGTGAAGATGTCAAGGTATATAAGCCTAGCTTAATCCTTCTTTGCATAAGTGTAGGAAGAGGAAGGGGACTGGGGGAAAGTAAAAAATTTCGCATTAAAGGTATGACAGCGGCCCTATTAAAAAAGATGATTCCCTTAAAATATTATTTTGCTTTAGGTGGATTAAAACTCCTTGGACGCAGAGGAATCAAATAAATAGATGTTAAAGGCCCCTGAGGAGGAACTCAGGGGCTCAGGCATTTTCATAAGGTGAAGATGTAAAGCTAAACTAAAACTGTGAGATGGCTTCCATTAGAATAGAACCACCATCGTCTTTATATAGGTTTTCTTTGATTAATTCTATCTCTTCCAGGGAAATGTTTAAAAATAAAGCACCATACCGATCGTCTAACCGACGTACAACACTAATGGGTATAGAAGCAAAGGGCAAATCAATGACAAAGCTTTCACCAACTTGGATTTCCTTATCACATCGAAAGGATAGGCCAGCATTGCTAAAGGTCAGCACCTTTACACCAGTTACTTTTTTCCTATCTAACATGGATTCCATTTCCACCGACCAGTTAACATTCACACGCATAAATGTTCTTTTTCTCATTTTTCCACCTCAGGCTGTAATTTAGATTATGTTAATAGAATCCAAAAATTCTATATAGGCAATACTTATATATTATAAGTATTGCGTTATTTTGATGCAACAAAGATTTTGTAAAAGTTTTGTAAAGTTGCCGCCTCTGGTAAGGAATGTTACTCAGAGATTTTTTAGAAATTTAATATTAAAAGGGAAACAATGGTTTCTTCAGTCCATAGGAAGGGCGAACTTGCTATAGAAAGGTCATTATTTATAAATATAAGAATTTACTTTTTTAGAAGGATATCTGCTTTTATTGTTTAACTAAATAATTAGGTTACGATATTTATTAAGGGTGATTTAATCTTGGATTCGGAAAGTAACTTTTAGAAATCCTCTAACGTCAAGGCTTCAAAGTCATTTTTACGTGTAAAAATTTTAGCAAAAAAAAGGGTACACCACTCCTTAGCTGGAAATGTTTTAGTGACCAAACCAAATCATTCCAAAGGATGGTGACCCTCTAAAATGATGGTATCACAACTTATTACCACAAATCAACTTGAAACTATGTCCCGTCAACAACGACGTAACTTGGAACGCAAATACCAAAAGAAATTAAATTCCCTACAACACCAGACTAGCAAAAGCGATCTTCCGCTTAGGTTTGACAATTCGTCTGTAACCGCTTATGGAAGTTTTGGTATACTAGAGGCTTTTAAGAAGGCTGTTGATTTACCCGGTATGCTTAAACGGGTCTCTCTTAAGCGGCATCATAACTGTAAATACTCTGATACAGAGTTGTTGGATACGATCATTGATGCCCTCTCATTGGGATTATTGCGGTTTTCTCATATGAATGCTCTACAAACTGATCCTGGGTACCAGAAAATTAAGGAAGTAACACAAGTGCCTGACGAGAGCACCTTGCGAAACTTTGTATCTCTTATATGTGAGCAGGAGGCATTAGACCAATTGTCTCTGGTGAATCAGGAACTGTTATCCTTAAAGGCCAAATGCGACCAATCCCGCGAAGTCTGGCTGGATATTGACGACAGTGTCCTCACTGTTTTCGGTAAACAGGAGGGATCAAAAGTCGGTTACAATCCCCGGTATCACGGGCGACCTTCCTACAAAGTAAAAGTAGCGTTTATCTCCGGAACTTGCGAACTGGTCAATGCTGGCTTATATAGTGGGAATGTCGCCAGTAACGGCCAATTTATGGAGTTTCTTAAAGAGACACTAGAGATCTTAGCCAACCAGAATATCCTCGTAAAAGGCATACGCATGGATAAAGGTTTTTTTGATGAAGATAACTTCGCCTACCTGGAAGAACAGGGCATTGAGTATATTTGTAAGGCTAAGCTCACCAGTAATATGAAAAAAGTCATTAAATACCTTGATGATCAGGAACGATGGCAGCCTTTGAGCAACCACTACGCTGCAGCAGAAATTACTCTTCCATTGCCTAAATGGTCCAAAGCCCGCAGGTTTGTATTTATCCGTGAAACTCAAGAACCAAAGGTATCTGGTGAGCAACTTAACTTTGACCTAAAGACATTTGATTACCAAGTGATAATTACTTCTAGCGACGAGTACAACCCAGAGGAGGTATGGCACCAATACAATAAGCGTTGCAATATTGAAAACAAAATTGATGAACTCAAGGTTGGTCTAGGCTTTGAAAAAATGAGTCAGGCAGAGTTGGATCGAAATATAGCCTTTATGTGGCTCAAAGTATTATCGTATAACATTCTCAACTGGTTTCGCTTGGTCTTATTGGATGGCAAAGACAGTCGTGCTGAAGTGCCAACTATCCGCCGCAAAATACTGAATGTACCTGGGAACATTGTAGGCAACGACCGTTACCGCCATATAAAGTTAGCCCCTAATCCCTGGCTACAAAAGGTTTTGAAAAATGCCAAGGAAAAACTACAAGAATTTCTCTGCACACAGGCATGGGTTGCAGTAAGTTCCGGTTAAACAAACATCGGACGACCTAAATATCTGGTGTCACTGATCCCCCAAAAGGGGTCTTATTAACTGTACCCTAAAACCTAGCCTTTATTGGGGTACTTAGGAGTAATACCATATTCCAGACGCCAAGAATTTCAGAGACCATAAAAACAGTGGTTTAATGCCCTAAAATTTGGTTATTTGAGGGATTAAGTCAAGCTCGGGAAGCTACTTTCCGATTTCAAGTTAATTGAAAAGATATATTTTTCTTTTGTTTTTAATTTTTACTATGAGCTTTGTTGCAGGGTGCGGCAATGCCAGCCAAAACACATCAACTCAAGAACAACTGCCTGAAAAAATAATTATTCAAGCTCCACCGGCACCCCCCACTGCATCGCTCCTTAAAATGGTAAATAGTAAACCCTTTGGTGATCAGGTCCAAATTGAATTGATTCTGTATAAGACAGTGGAAGAAGCCACTGCCCGGGTTATCAAAGGAGAAGCGGACTTTACTATATTGCCCGTAAACACCGCAGCCAAACTTTATAATAAAGGGATTGATATTTCCCTGGACAGCGTGACCACCTGGGGAATTCTTTATTTACTTTCCTCAGAGGATGCTATTTCCAAGTGGCAAGATTTGAAAGGGAAGGAAGTCTATGTAGGTGCCCAGGGTGCTAGCCCCGACATCATTACCCGCTATCTAATGAAAAAGAACAATGTTTCTTCATCCGATGTTGACCTAAAATATGCCAATTCGCCAGAAATAGCTCAAATGTTAATTCAGGGCATGATAAAAACGGCTGTACTGCCGGAACCAATGGTTACGCAAGTTCTTAGTAGAAATAAATCTGTGCGGATAAAATTAGATTTTCAAAGGGAATGGCAAAGTGTAGAAAAAACCAGTGGCCTTCCCCAAGCTGGTTTGGTAGTGAAAAATAAATTTATCAAAGAGTATCCCTTTGCATGGGCTAACTTTAGAAAATCCTATCAGCAGGCCTTGGAGCAAACAGTTGCTGATCCTAATTCAGTTGCAGCCCTGGTGGAGCAAAAATTTCAGATTCCAGGACAGGTATTTGTAAAATCTATGGCTAGAACCAATTTGAAATTTGTATCTGCAGAACATGCGAGGGCAGATGTAGAGCATTATTTATCCAAACTACTAAGTTTCTCGCCGGATATGGTGGGAGGAAAGCTACCAGATGAAAAATTCTACCTGGCTAAGTAAGGGATTATCCTTACTTAGCCTGCTCTTTTTTTTAATCTCTTGGCAATTTATTTCAAGTTTTTATAACCCCGTATTGCTCCCTTCGCCCTACGAAACGGTTCAGGCTTTGTTGCAGTTGTGTATCAGTGGTAGAATTTGGGAACATACCGTTAATTCCCTTTTCAGAGGACTGATGGGTTTTATACTTTCTGTTATGGTTGGCATGCCGCTGGGTTTGTTGATGGGGATAAATAACCTTGCCCGCCGTTTTATCCAACCCTTTGTAGTAACCCTGCAAGTAGTTCCTGTTATTTCCTGGCTGGTTTTGGCTATGGTTTGGTTTGGCTCCGAGCGGGTTCCTGTATTTGTTGTTGTGATTACGACCCTGCCACTGATTATTTTCAATGTGGTTCAGGGGGTTATGAATGTTGAAGCACAATATACTGAAATGGCTAAGGTCTTTAAGGTGAACAAGAAAGAAGTATTGCTTAAAATATATTTTCCTCAAATACTACCTTATTTTTTGGCAGCTATGTCCTCAGCACTGGGGACCACATGGAAGGCTGTGGCAATGGCAGAATTTTTAAGTGCCCAGAAGGGTATTGGTGCAGGCATGTCAGTTGCAAGAATTAATTTGGAGACCCAGGAAGTATTTGCCTGGACTCTTTTGCTGGTTCTGCTGGGGTTGTTAACGGATAATGGGTTACGTCTTCTACAGAAACGCTTGACAGCCTGGAGGGATGACGAGTGATTGTGATTAAAGGGGTAAGTAAGACATTTAATGGCTCTAAGATATTAGAGGATTTATTCTTCACCCTTGAGACAGGACGGATTACTTGTATATTAGGGCCATCGGGCTCAGGGAAAACCACAACCCTGCAACTACTGGCAGGGTTGCTACAGGCTGATAAAGGGACTATTTCAGGACTCCAAGGGCTACCCATTAGCTATGTCTTTCAGGAACCTCGTTTATTACCCTGGGAAACGGTTGAAGGAAATATGGAATTTGTTCTTAAAAACCAAATTGCCATGCCTCAGCGGCAAAAGGTTATTGAGTGTTATTTGGAATTAATGGGGCTAACAGCGTATAGGAATTACTACCCCCATACCCTAAGCGGAGGTATGAAACAACGACTGGCTTTATGCAGAGCCTTTGCCTTTCCCCACCAGTTGTTGTTAATGGATGAACCCTTTAAGTCTTTAGACACCCCCCTTAAAATATCCCTTCTGCAAGAAGTTGCCAAGATGTGGCATATAAATCAAAATACTATTTTGTTTGTGACCCATGATATAGCAGAGGGGTTGCTATTAGGGCACAAACTACTGGTATATTCAAATAAACCAACTTCGGTACAAAGGGAATTCTTGCTTGATGATCCTCTTTGCCAACGAGACTTGTCCAGTCCAACCTTAACAAAGCTATATAGTGAGATTACAAGGTTGCTAAAAAATTAAATAAAATTATTTCTTAATTAGAGTATTATTGCGAATTGTAAAGACAAAAATTGGGAAGAAAAAGGGAAGAATAAAGCTGACAATTGTCATAACAAGGGCATATCGACTGTACTTATTAAAAAGACTATAGGTAACAATTGCATAAAATATAAAGTAGGCGATGCTGGCTATAACATTAATAAAGGGGATCAAAGCCAGCAGAGAATAAACCAGTGGGGCAGCTAGGAGCACCCACTCCATGTGTGGAATGACAAAGCCACATATCCGAATCTCACGAAGTATTTTACCCAGAGGATAGTACTGGACATAGGGAATAAAGGCTAACCAACTGTGGTCCACCCTCGTTCGTTCAGCCAGTCGGTATAGACCATAACTAAACAACAGATAAAGGCCAGCTGCCACAAGAAGACTAATCACCAGCGCAAACCCACTGACGGCGAAGAATCCCAATATGCTGTTTTCAATCATATACATCTTCCTTTCTGATTTTTTAGCCTATCTCCCAAGAGGAGGTTTTTAATAGGCCTTTGCTTTCCAGAATATGTTTAAGGGATTGAATATGTCCCGGTATAATTGTATGATATGAAATAAATATTACTTGCCGGGGGATATACCCCGGTTTTCTCTATGATAATGAATTCAAAGGAGAGTCTTACCATGCCGTTGAATCGAGTAAGGAATTATGTTCAGAAATTTGATGTTGGTCTGCAGCCTATTGAGTTCTCTGACAGTACCAGTACGGTGGAGGAAGCAGCCAGGGTACTAGGAGTAGAACCGGGTCAAATTGCCAAGTCTATTTTATTCCGGGCAAAGGAACACTTTGGCCTCTTTGTGACAGCAGGGGATGTACGGGTAAATTTGAAGAAAGTCAAATCATTATTGGGTGCTCGTCCCAAGATGGCCTCCGCAGAGGAAGTTGAAGAGGTTACTGGATACAGGGTAGGAGGAGTATGTCCCTTTGCCCTAAAACAGGATTTGCCAATTTACTTGGATGAATCCATGAGACGTTTTGATGTAGTTTATACTGCCGCAGGGACTCCGCGGTCGGCTCTGCCCATTACCTTTGAACAGCTTCAGGCGGTTACCCGAGGAAATGTGGTGAATGTTCAGGAAGCCGAATAATAAAATATATATAAAGCAGGTGAAGGACGTGAGTTCCTTTTATAAGGGTGTAGTATTGGCGTTCTTGTCGGCCACTGGTTTTGCTTTTATCCCCATTTTTGCCCTTTATGCCTATGAAGGTGGTGCCAATGTAACAACGTTACTTTTTCTTCGGTTTATATTGGCGGCACTGTGCTTTTTTACATACCTAGCCCTTAAAAAGAAGAGCATCTCATTTACCAGAGGTAACTTAAAATACTTGATCTTGTTGGGGGGAGTTATCTATACCCTGCAATCGAACTTATACTTTTCATCGGTAAAATATATACCGGCATCTCTAGCAGTGTTGTTTTTTTATAGTTACCCGGTATTTGTGGCCGTAACTTCTTCGTTAGTTGATAAGGAAAAATTGACTAAGCAAATTGTACTTTCAATTGTAATATCCATGCTTGGTTTAATACTGGTTTTGGGCACGTCTTTTGGTAACATTAATATTTTGGGCGTACTGCTGGCCCTAGGGGCGGGTATCGTTTATACCTTTTATATTGTTTTGGGCAACAGGGTTTTAAAAGATTCGCCAGTCTTAGAAACCAGTGCCTTTATATGTCTATTTGCGGGCATATCCTTGGCTGTCATTGGGGTATCCACCGGAACCCTGAATATTCATCTTACTACAAAGGCCTGGCTGGCTGCGGTGGGGGTTTCCCTATGCTGTACTGTTCTGGCCATTTTTACCTTTTTTCGAGGAATGGAATTAATTGGTTCCACACGAACCTCCATACTGAGTATGGTAGAACCCCTTATCACCATTGTGTTTTCCGCTCTTTTATTTGGCGAACGGATGACAGCGCTGCAAATATTAGGAGGGGCGGCGGTTTTGATTGGGGCTATACTAGTGGTATTGTCAAGGGAAAAGGAGAAGCCTGTTTATAAAACAGAGGCCGGCAGCGGGGCTTAATAAAGAAACGAACGGGTCACGACCCGTTTTTTTGTATATCTGGAGCTAAGTTTTTCTAACCTATATTTGGTATAGACACTAAAAAAAATAAACTAAATGTGTTAAAATTTCTGGCAACATCATAGGATCATACGTGTGAGTATTTTAGAGTGAGGAGGGGTGAAATGTATTCGTTTAAAACGGTGTCAGTGATTCCAGAATTACCAGAGAAGTTAAACCGTTTAAGTGAGATAGCTCGTAACCTTTGGTTTAGCTGGCATCCGCAGGCTGAACTGTTATTTAGAGAAGTGGATTCATACCTATGGGAAGAGGTTAATCACAATACAGTTAAATTTTTACTTTATGTTGATACACAAAAATTAACGGAAGCTGCAAATAATCCTGAATATTGTAACCTTTATAAAAAGGTAATGAATGATTTTGACCAGTATATGCAGGGAGAAACCTGGTTTGGTAAAACCTATCCCGATCAAAACAATCAACTGGTTGCATATTTTTCAGCGGAATTTGGTATACATGAATCTAACCCGGTTTACAGCGGGGGATTAGGTCTGCTGGCAGGGGACCATAGTAAATCTGCCAGTGATCTTGGCTTACCCTTCGTAGGTGTGGGTATTCTTTACAAGCAAGGTTACTTTTGTCAGCGCATCAACCGAGAAGGCTGGCAGGAGGCATATTACTCCTTTATGGACTTTAACGAAATGGCTGTGACGCCGGCTGTTCACCCCAAGGGTGGGGATGTCATTATAGCCGTTCGCCTGCCCGGCAGGGAAGTATTTGTAAAGGTTTGGCAACTGAAAGTAGGGAAAGTGGTACTATATTTTCTGGATACAGATCTAACCCAAAATAGTCGTGAAGATAGGCTTCTGACCTCTAAATTATATGGGGGTGGTCAAGATACTCGAATTTGTCAGGAGATTATTCTGGGAATCGGTGGAGTCAAGGCCCTACGACAATTGGGGATTTCCCCGACAGCCTGGCATATTAACGAGGGTCATGCTGCCTTTATTATTTTGGAACGAATTCGGGAATTAATTCAGAGCAATGTTCCTTTTTCAGTTGCCAGAGAAGCTGTAAGAGCTAGCACTATTTTTACCACCCATACACCTGTGCCAGCAGGGCATGATGTGTTCAGTGCTGATATGATTGAGCTTTACCTGGGCTACCTTTATGAAGAATTAAAGTTAGACCGGGAAAGTCTTATGGGGCTTGGCTGGGATCCGGGGCGCCAAAGCTTTAACATGACTATGTTAGCCCTGAATCATGCAGCCTTTACCAATGGGGTAAGTTGGCTGCATGGTGAAGTAACTAAACAAATGTTTTCCCACCTGTACCCAGGTATACCGCTGGATGAGATTCCTATCCAGTCGGTGACCAACGGGGTGCATACTGAAACCTGGGTTGCCCCGGAAATGCGTCAATTATTTGAAAAATATATAGGCATTGAATGGTCAAGAAATATTTCTGAACCATCCCAATGGCAAAGGGTTTATGACATACCGGACCATGAATTATGGGAAAGTCACCAAAGTTTAAAGGGTAGAATGATTAAATTTGTACAAAACAATATTTATCGCCGCATGGAAAGAAATTTTCAACCCCTGGAGCTTATTCGGGAATGTGCAGGATACTTAAGCAAGGACATATTAACCATTGGTTTTGCCAGACGTTTTGCCACTTACAAAAGAGCATATCTATTGTTTAATGATAAAGAACGTTTAGCAAGACTGTTGAATAATCCAGAGCGGCCGGTCCAGTTCATTTTTGCTGGTAAGGCGCATCCAGCTGATCAACCCGGTCAGGAATTGATCAAGATGATTAATGAAGTTTCTGCGGAGGAACGGTTCAGGGGAAAAATTGTCTTTGTAGAGGATTATGATATTAAGGTTTCTCGCCACCTATTGCAGGGGGTAGATGTCTGGCTAAATACTCCACGCAGGCCCCATGAAGCCAGTGGAACCAGTGGTCAAAAGGCTGCTATCAACGGCGTAATCAACTGTAGTATTCTGGATGGTTGGTGGCCAGAGGCCTATAATGGAGAAAATGGCTTTGCCATTGGCACAGATAGGGATTACGAGAGTGATGACGTACAGGACAGGGAAGATGCCAGTTCGCTTTTCGATCTATTAGAACAAGTGCTGGTACCTTATTACTACCGTAGGGTTGAGGAGGTTCCCAAGGAGTGGGTGCGTCGAATGAAAGAGAGCCTTGCTACGATTCCCTGGAATTTTAGTACAGAACGAATGGTTAAAGAATATACCCAGAGATTTTATCTAAGTGCTGCTCAAAGGGGAATGGACTTGGCAAAGGATCATTGCCAGTTGGCAGATCGGTTGCAGCAACTGAAAAATACTTTAAAGCAAAATTGGCAGCAGGTGTCCTTTCGTTCAATCAATGTTGAGCAACCAGAGGAGCTCAAGGTTGGGGCTGAAATCTATGTCAAGGCTGAAGTTGACCTGGGTATCATAAAACCCGAAGATGTGGTGGTGGAAGTGGTCTACGGGAAAGTCAGTGATCACGGACTAGATCGGATCATGCTAATGCCCATGGCACTGGTCCGGGCAGCGGATCAGAACAGCTATATATATGAAACCAATATTGTCTTAATAAAGGGAACATCCGGGTACACGGTTCGAATACGTCCAAACGAAAAGAATTTTGCGCAAATGTTTGAATTACCCCTGGTAAAATGGGTAGATAGCTTTTAAAGGAAACATTTCTTCTAACACTATTGGGGGCCTACGGGCCTCCTTTTATATTCAATTACTTTTGGTTATATTTACAGGGAGCATTGAAAAAATGAATAAAATTTTAGGTAGTCATAGATCAAACTATGTATTAAAATAGAAAAGATGCAGCTTGAGTCTGTAATCGTATTTTTAAAAGGGGTTATGGATATGGAAAAATATTTTGAGAAGATGAAAGAATATCTAAATATGGAGACGGAGATACCTTATGAAGAATTTGAAACCTATTTTAAAGATGTCATCGAATTCTTAAGCAAGGATTATCTCAACCTGGCCCAGGAAGAGACTATCAAAGGACGTTTCATCTTGACAATTCTCATGTCCAACAGTGAGGATCGAGCCAAAAGATTTAAGAACATGGCCAAAAAGTACAAAAAGATTTATGACAAAAGTCATTTATGGGCCGAGGCCCTTACATTAAGGCTTCTGAAGATGGGTATGACAAAGGATCAGATTATTCAGGCTGAACAGGAACTAAATGATTCTATCTAAATGAAATAAAAAGACGGGGACAATCCACAGTTGTCCTCGTCTTTTTTATTCTGGTTGTAAGCTACCTATCCGTTGCCCCATTTTTATCTCTATATTGGTAGTTAAACCTTTTGCAGGTATAAATGCATCCTTTTGGAAAATCATAATAACAGTGGAACCAAATTCAAACCTACCAATTTCCATACCTTTCTTAATTTCCTGTCCGATAGAAAAATTTGAAACAATTTTACCCACACCCAGGGCGCCTACTTTAATGAGGGCAAACTTATAACCCTGTGTGGTTTGAAATATAGTACAAGTACGTTTGTTCTTGGCAAACAAATCTTTGATGGTCGTTATACCAAGATTATTAACAGGAAAAACCTTACCCGGAATGTACTTGTGTTTAATGGCTTTTGCAGGGTAGGGCATATGGATACGGTGGTAGTTTCTGGGACTCAGATATATGTTTAGGTAATAGCCATCTCTAAATTCATGCAACCCCTGATTGGATAATAACTCAGGAATTGAATAAGAATTGTTTTTAGCTAAAATAATTTTATTTTCCCTAGCATAGCCCAGATCCATAATTTTTCCGTCTACTGGGCTAACCACTACATCCTCACCAGGTGCGATGGGACGAAGGGTAGGGCAGATATCCCTTACAAAAAAATCTGTTAAACTTTTATATTCTTTGGGGGCTCGTATTTCAGAGCGATTAATTTTATAAAGCCTAATGTAGGGTTTTATAAGAAACTTGCTGAATCGGCTACGACATGCAAAGTTGAAGGCTTTGCCAAAACTTTTACGGGATATGGAATGTACAGTAACCTTTTTTAATAAATTCAATTTTCCCAGTCCTTTGCAGTTTTAGTGAATACTTATAAACCACTATAAATTATAACACTATCTTATAAAAGTACTCCAGTTAAATTTTACAGTCTGATAAGTCTTGACCAATAAAAATAAAACAAATATAATACTGTTTTTGGGGTGATATGATTGTTTATGGATTGGGAAATTTATTTAAGAATTGTTGCTTCTCTGTTAGCAGGTATTTTTATTGGTTTTGAAAGAACTTTGTATAATAAACCTGCAGGAATTAGAACCTTCTCACTGGTTTGTGTAGGTTCTACCTTGATTACCTTGGTTTCTGCCTACGGGGCAGAAAATTTAGGTTATGTGACGGGAGCAAGGGACCCTTTCCGCATTGCTGCCCAAATTGTAAGTGGTATTGGTTTTTTAGGTGCCGGTGTCATATGGAACAGCAAAAAAGGCGGGATGAAACATGGGGTTACAACAGCGGCTGAGCTTTGGGTTACCTCTGCGGTGGGGATGGCTCTGGGGGTTGGTATGTACGATCTAGCCCTACTGGTGGTAGTATGTATCTTTATAGCTATCTTTGCCGGTAGAAAACTAGGTAATTATGTAGAAAAAATTGAAAAAAAGAAATGCAATGCGGAAGATGAAATTGACTTAGAATAAAAAACTCCTCTACCCAGGGCAGAGGAGTTTTTAAATTAAATAGAAACAGGCGACGCAGGTTGGGAAATCTCGGTTAAAGCTTGGCTTGCTTCATTTTGGTAAATATTTTGGGTGGCTAAATCACCTAGGGCTACCATACCCGTTATCGAACCGTTTTCCACCACAGGAAGACGGCGCACCTGACGTTCAGCCATCAGGTTGGCGGCCTCGTGAACATCCATCTCTGGGCTGCCGGTTACCACGCCTGAAGTCATGACACTTTGAACTGTGGTGGAAGAAGGATTTTGACCCTGGGATACTGCCCGTAAGGCAATATCACGGTCTGTTACTATACCTACACAGTTTCCATTTTCCACCACAGGAATTGAACCAACATTGTGCTGACTCATCAGTTGGGTCGCCTCTTGTATGGATTGTTGGGGGCTGACGGTAGCAATATTTTGAGTCATAATTTCTTTTAGTTTTTGAGCCATTCTCTTACCTCCCCAATGATAATTTTTAAAGTTCTATTTTAGAGTACCTATTTTAAGGATTTTTCATTCAAAAAGATTTTTGTTAAAAAAATAAAGAACAGGGTAACCATACCCTGTTCTAATAATCAAATAACAAGTCATTAAGCTGATTGGCCACTGGGTTGCGAAACTTGTTGGTCATTCTCTAATAAGTACAAACGGTTATCTTCCAGTTGGTACATCATGGGCGCAACCAAAATTTTAGGATACCTTAAACGCAGTCTGTTAGTTTCCGTTATAAGAAAATCCATTTCATTACCAATCTCAAACATTGGAGCAAGGTTCTCAAAATGATCTTCGGCAGCTCTTCTGTTCCAGCCCACTTCAACTAACCCGTCAATGAACTTCTGCTTTTTGGATTTTAAATTAGCCATACCGCAATTGTTATGACCAATTAAAGCAATGGCCCTAACTCCTCCTACGGCGATGGCATAGGATACTTTGAATTCAGAGGTACGTAAATTTCCTGCTCCTGTGCGTATTACATAGGCAAATTTTTCCGGAATATTAAGGCGCTTGCGGTTATCCATACACATACCAATTAATATTTCTGCGTGATCATACTTTTTGTCAGACTTTGTAAAGTGCTTGTTAAAGTTGTGATATTCAATTAGATTACCAATGGGAGTGTTTAAATACTGAGGAAATATATCCTCCCTTGTGTTTATTGGCACAATCTGGGCCATTTGTCACCCCTCCTTTGTTAGCC
The DNA here is from genome assembly GCF_000016165.1 of Desulforamulus reducens MI-1. GTDB lineage: Bacteria > Bacillota > Desulfotomaculia > Desulfotomaculales > Desulfotomaculaceae > Desulfotomaculum > Desulfotomaculum reducens. The sequence continues at coordinate 491,263 of NC_009253.1, forward strand.
TTTCCTAATAATTTACCAGAAAAGGCTAAATAATTCAACAGTTTGTTGTCATTACTTCATATTTATCATATTGTTAACAACATTATCTTCTATTTTACGACATCAATTTTAACTTGGATTCGGAAAGTAACTTTTAGAAATCCTCTAACGTCAAGGCTTCAAAGTCATTTTTACGTGTAAAAATTTTAGCAAAAAAAAGGGTACACCACTCCTTAGCTGGAAATGTTTTAGTGACCAAACCAAATCATTCCAAAGGATGGTGACCCTCTAAAATGATGGTATCACAACTTATTACCACAAATCAACTTGAAACTATGTCCCGTCAACAACGACGTAACTTGGAACGCAAATACCAAAAGAAATTAAATTCCCTACAACACCAGACTAGCAAAAGCGATCTTCCGCTTAGGTTTGACAATTCGTCTGTAACCGCTTATGGAAGTTTTGGTATACTAGAGGCTTTTAAGAAGGCTGTTGATTTACCCGGTATGCTTAAACGGGTCTCTCTTAAGCGGCATCATAACTGTAAATACTCTGATACAGAGTTGTTGGATACGATCATTGATGCCCTCTCATTGGGATTATTGCGGTTTTCTCATATGAATGCTCTACAAACTGATCCTGGGTACCAGAAAATTAAGGAAGTAACACAAGTGCCTGACGAGAGCACCTTGCGAAACTTTGTATCTCTTATATGTGAGCAGGAGGCATTAGACCAATTGTCTCTGGTGAATCAGGAACTGTTATCCTTAAAGGCCAAATGCGACCAATCCCGCGAAGTCTGGCTGGATATTGACGACAGTGTCCTCACTGTTTTCGGTAAACAGGAGGGATCAAAAGTCGGTTACAATCCCCGGTATCACGGGCGACCTTCCTACAAAGTAAAAGTAGCGTTTATCTCCGGAACTTGCGAACTGGTCAATGCTGGCTTATATAGTGGGAATGTCGCCAGTAACGGCCAATTTATGGAGTTTCTTAAAGAGACACTAGAGATCTTAGCCAACCAGAATATCCTCGTAAAAGGCATACGCATGGATAAAGGTTTTTTTGATGAAGATAACTTCGCCTACCTGGAAGAACAGGGCATTGAGTATATTTGTAAGGCTAAGCTCACCAGTAATATGAAAAAAGTCATTAAATACCTTGATGATCAGGAACGATGGCAGCCTTTGAGCAACCACTACGCTGCAGCAGAAATTACTCTTCCATTGCCTAAATGGTCCAAAGCCCGCAGGTTTGTATTTATCCGTGAAACTCAAGAACCAAAGGTATCTGGTGAGCAACTTAACTTTGACCTAAAGACATTTGATTACCAAGTGATAATTACTTCTAGCGACGAGTACAACCCAGAGGAGGTATGGCACCAATACAATAAGCGTTGCAATATTGAAAACAAAATTGATGAACTCAAGGTTGGTCTAGGCTTTGAAAAAATGAGTCAGGCAGAGTTGGATCGAAATATAGCCTTTATGTGGCTCAAAGTATTATCGTATAACATTCTCAACTGGTTTCGCTTGGTCTTATTGGATGGCAAAGACAGTCGTGCTGAAGTGCCAACTATCCGCCGCAAAATACTGAATGTACCTGGGAACATTGTAGGCAACGACCGTTACCGCCATATAAAGTTAGCCCCTAATCCCTGGCTACAAAAGGTTTTGAAAAATGCCAAGGAAAAACTACAAGAATTTCTCTGCACACAGGCATGGGTTGCAGTAAGTTCCGGTTAAACAAACATCGGACGACCTAAATATCTGGTGTCACTGATCCCCCAAAAGGGGTCTTATTAACTGTACCCTAAAACCTAGCCTTTATTGGGGTACTTAGGAGTAATACCATATTCCAGACGCCAAGAATTTCAGAGACCATAAAAACAGTGGTTTAATGCCCTAAAATTTGGTTATTTGAGGGATTAAGTCAAGCTCGGGAAGCTACTTTCCGATTTCAAGTTTAACTATTTTAGCAAATAGAATACAATTAGTAAGTAAATTTATTGAAAAATTTTCCTCATTGCTAAAAAGGGAAATGGTTATATTTAACGAAATTTAGTACAAAAGCCATTTGTAAGCGGGGGTATAGTGTGAAAATATTAGCTATTTCAGGAAATAAACAACAAGCTGGCCAAACCAGAATTCCTTCGGCTGTAGTGGAAGGTTCCAAGGCGAATCAGCTATTTACTAAATTGCTGGAGAATGAGGAAAAGGATTATGCCCACAAACAAATTAAAGAAATGGTGGAGAAAATAAAAGTTGCTGGGAATAAATTAAAATCCGCCGCTACGGAAGAGAATATTAGTGAATATAAAGAAGGTATTAAAGATTATCTTACCTTTGTTTTGAAGAATTATCACAAATTGCGCCATGACCGTAGTGTTAATTACAGTACAATCTATACCCGGGTAGAGATCATTAATAAAGAAGTAGAGGAACTAACAAACAATCTTCTAAACGAAGAAAAAAGAAATATTGATGTGGTGGCCGAAGTGGACCGTATTACCGGCCTGATCCTTGATGTTTATATGTAATGCTACCTAAGAGACCGGAAACAAAGCATAAGCCCCCTTCCGGGGGGCTTATGCTTTGTTTAGTTCTTTTGTCGTAGCCAAAGTCCCATTGGTTTTCACAACCATTGTCCTGGCTAACATGTCATGAATACCTCTGCCGTACATTAAAATTAGTACCATTGTGGTTAACATCCAAAACATCCAGACGGTTTTGATTACCGGGTAGGTCAATAGGTAAACTGGGTAAATAGTAAAACTAAATTCCCGCAGCAGGTAGTGGCCAAGGTGTAATTTATCTCCATTAGCAGTATCAATCTTAATTTTCATTACCCGTTTACCCACCGTTTGACCATCCCAGAGCAAATTGAGTAAGACAATGGTAACCAGCAGGATACCCCCGCCAATAGTTTCAAGCATTCGTTGATTATTTTGAGTACCAAACCATAGATAAACAGGCAGAGTGATGACAACTTTATCAATAATGCGAGCAATTAATCGTTCAAAGGGGCTGGCGTAGGAAACATCGTTCATAGAATTATCTCCTCCTTAACTCAGTGGGTTGAGAATTGTTACAAAAGTAACAAAATCGATCAATGATTGCAAGTTTTTTAAAGAGGAATTTGCTTCTATTCTTAGTTTTTTCTATTAAGACCTAAAAAATTTGTCAATTAATTGTTAAGTTTTGGCTAGAAGTTCAGGAATAAAAGATAGTACCATGATGGGAACCAGTATCACAGTTAATTTTAATTATGATTTAGTGAGGGTAAAACTGTAAAAAATTTTATGGAGAGTGATTGTTATGAAGATATTAGGTATTGTCGGGAGTAAGAGAAAGAAAGGAAATACTTCTTGCCTGGTTCAGGCTGCCCTTAAATCTGCCGAAAAAGAAGGAGCGGAGACGGAACTTATTTTTCTGGGGGATTACTCTATAGCTGACTGTAAAGGCTGTGAAGGATGCAAAAAAACTTATAAATGTGTCATAAAAGATGACATGCAAAAAATATATCCACTTCTTCTAGAGGCAGATGGTATTATTATGGGTTCCCCCACTTATTTCTATAATATCACAGCAGATGTTAAAGCTTTTATCGACCGATGCTATAGTTTTGAAGTTTTTGCTGAAGATGACCGATCCTGCTGGGTAGGCATTGGCGAGGCATTAGGTACAAAATATGCTGCGGTAATAGCTGTTTGCGAACAGCATGATGAAAAATACATGGGATTTACCGCTGAAGCCATGGCCAAACCCCTCGTTGATCTGGGATATAGGGTGGTAGATACCGTAAAAACTATTAAGGCCTTTGGTATGGGTGACGTATTAAAGGATGAAAATTCTCTGAAGCAATCCGAAAGGGCTGGGGAAAGGCTTGCCAAAACAATAAAGCTAAGAAAGGAAATAGAGGTAAAATTAAAGGCTAAGCCAATATGTTATTAATCTAACAGAAGAAGAATTTTTAACAAACAGTATTAAAACTTTTGACAGGGAATTAAAGCCCTAATTTTTTACTCCCAAATATTATTTTTCTTTGGAGGAAGGCTTTTTTTGACGGCGAATATTTTGCATAGATATGCGGATTGTGGAAATGGAGGTTCCCTGAAGTGACAAGAAAAAAACCGAGAGCGCTTACGGCCCTTTTACTGTTACTGGTATTTCTGGTTGGTTGTAACCAGTCAACGGATGAAAACACACAGGTACAGAAGGACGAAGTACAAATGACAGCCACTGCACAAAAAACGCTAAAAGATAAGCAGGCTACAATGGTCATAAGCGGAAAAATTGAGGCTGTTCAGTCAGCCAATCTGGTCAGTAAAGTAGCTGGCAAGGTTGCTGCAGTCCATGTGGACATCGGCAGTACGGTAAAGGTCGGCCAACTGCTGGTTAGCCTTGCCGCAGAAGATAAAGCCGCTGAAGTAGAAGAGTCCGCCACATTGGTGGAAAAAGCCCAGGTGGAATATGACTTGGCCCTAAAGACCTATCAAAGGGGCAAAGAACTCTTGGCATCCCAGGCTATATCCCAAGCGGATTACGATAACCAGTATGAAGGTCCCTATAAAAGGGCGGAGGTGGGACTAAAATCCGCCCAGGCTACTTTAAAGAGGAAACAAATCTCCTATGAGGATATGTTTATCAAAGCCCCCTTTGCAGGCGTTATTACTGCAAAGAACATTAATCCCGGAGAAATGGCGGGCACCCAAAATGCTCTCTTGTCTCTTGTAAACCTGAGCCAGGTAGTTATTAAGGGAACTGTTGGTGAAAAGGAAATCAATCAGTTAAAAAACGGACAAGAGGTACAAGCAAAAGTACCAGCTATCCCGGGTAAGACCTTTACCGGTAAGATTAGCAACATTGCTCTGGCTGCTGACTCCCAAACAAAGGCTTATCCCATAAAAGTTCAACTGGACAACCCTGGTTATATTATGAAACCCGGTATGTTTGCTGAGATTGTTATCAATAAAAAGTAGTCCTTGATTCTCATTAAAAATCGGAGGTAACGATGAAAAAGAAAAAAATATACCTGGTCATGCTGGTGATGGTGATTGCCCTAGCCGCAGTTTCTTATTATTACTGGTACCAGAATACACACTACGTTGCCACAGAAGACGCCAGGGTGGATGGGAATATTATTAAAGTCAGCCCTCAGTTAGCAGGGCAGATTATCGAATTACCCATTGAAGAGGATCAGTATCTAGAAAAGGGTGAGTTTGTGGGCCGTCTGTCCGATGTAACCTTACAACTAGGTGCCAACCTCGATTTAACTGTAATCAAAGCACCCATAAGCGGCACTATCATTAAAAAGATTGCCCATGTGGGTGAGATGGCAGCCCCGGGTGTAGCAATGGCAGTCATGGCCGACTTAAAGGACCTCTACATTACTGCCAATATTGAGGAAAACAAATTGAACAAAGTAAAAGTGGGTCAGATAGTAGAGTACACCATTGATACTTTTCCCGGTGTTCAATTTAAAGGAAAGGTTTTGACCATTGGCAATGCGGCTAATTCTCTCTTTTCACTATTACCTCAGCAAAATTCCGGCAATACCTTTACCAAGGTAACCCAACGAATCCCCGTGAAGATCAGCATCGAGGATTACCACAACAAGCGTCTACTGCCTGGAATGAACGCAGTGATAAAAATTCATATTCAATAGGGGGGTGTTTTAACTGAGTAATAAACAACCCCCACAAAATCAGGGACAGGGTCCTGTCGGTGGGAATACGGAAAACCAGGCAATCCCCTGGGGGGCATTGATGATCCTGGTAATCGGGGCCTTTATGGCGATTTTAGACAGCAGTATTGTCAACGTTGCACTGCCTCGTTTTATGACCCTCTTCGGTTCCTCGGCGGATGAAATTCAATGGATTCTGACCGGCTACATGCTAACCTCCGGAGTGGTGGTGCCCATTACCGGTTATCTGGGGGACCGATTTGGCAACAAGCGTATGTATATCTGGTCGGTGGCAGCCTTTACCATAGGGTCTTTGCTTTGCGGTCTGGCCTGGAGCACCAATTCTCTGACCATATTCCGGGTCATTCAGGCCATTGGCGGTGGTATGATTATTCCCATCAGTATGGCCATGATCTATCGTATTATTCCTCGGCAGAAGATAGGTATGGCTCTGGGGATCTGGGGTATTGCTGCCATTATGGCACCGGCCATTGGTCCTACCCTAGGGGGCTATCTGGTGGATCATTTCAGTTGGCAGTGGATCTTTACCATTAACATCCCCATTGGCATAGCCGCCATTATGTTGTCCATTGCATACCTGGAAGAAACACCGATACAAAAAAATCTGAAACCGGATATTCCTGGAATTTTATTGAGTTCAGTGGGCTGCTTTGCACTGCTGTTGGCCCTTAGTGAGGGACAGGATAAGGGATGGACCTCCCAGTATATTGTTACTTTACTGGTTCTATCGGCCTTTACGCTAATTCTCTTTGTCATGTGGGAGTTGCAAGCACCAAACCCGCTTATCGATATCCGGTTGTTGAATAATCCAGTCTTATCTGCCAGTTTGCTGGCCACTTGCATTGCCACCATTGGATTATTCTCGGCGGTTTTCTTAATCCCCATCTATGCTCAAAACCTGCTAGGTTATACTCCAATGGAAACAGGCTTAATGATGATGCCGATGGCCCTTGTAACCGGCTTCATGATGCCCATTAGCGGTAAGCTGTTTGATAAATTTGGTGCCTTTTGGCTTGGTATTGTCGGGATGTCCATTGTTGTGGGGGTAACCTATTACCTGCATACCCTTGGTCTGGATACAAGTTACCACCATATCCAGATCATATTATCCATCAGGGCTGTGGGTTTAGGCTTGGCCACTATGCCCCTGACCACAGCCGGCATGAATACAGTTCCTAGGTTTTTGGTGGGCAGGGCATCGGCCCTTAATAATACCGTAAGACAAATCTCTGGTTCAATGGGCATTGCCTATTTAACTTATGTCATGCTGCAACGCCAGGCCTACCACACAGCCATTCTAACTGAAGGAGTCAGTATAAGTTCAATGGCAGCTGTACAGGCCCAGGGGCAAATGCAAAGTTACCTAGCTGCCAACGGAATGGCTGGTCAGGCAGCGGCTCAGGGGTCTTTAGGGATCATTTCCGGCTTAATAGCTCGTCAGTCCTTCATGACTGCACTGGATGACACCTTTGTGGTTAGCGCCATTATTATTGCCTTTGTTTTACCTATGATGTTCCTGCTGAGCAAACACAGAGTGGAGAAAGAAAGAAAAAGACAGGAAGCAAGATATGCACATTTGTTTCAGGGAACCTCCGGCGTCATATAACTTATCAAATTGGGAATCTTTTATTCATGCTTCTTTCCCCCTTTGACTTCATGCTCACATTCAGGCTGCAGATCCCACAGAGGTTCTGTAGCTTTTTAGTTTTATAAATGTAATCCTTGGCATACCCATTAAAAAAAGAAGGGGAGCTTAGGATATGCTTAGTAACTTAAAGCTACTGATGGAATTGCAGATGTACAGGGAAGATGCTGAAAAGCTAGCAGAGATTTTTCATTTCCATCAAGATAAATTACTTAAGTTAAAGGAAAAATACCCGCACTGGAAGTCTTATCTCAAGCCAGAAGTGCTGGCGAGTTTAAGGCAAAAGGGCTTACCTATAGATTAAGGAAGATACAGGATATTAGAGGCTTCTTTGTGGCATGCTGGTATTGGAAAAAATGATACAGGAAAAATGATTTTTGTGGTGAAATAATAGATAAGTATAATTTAGGTTAGGAGGGACTCAACATGAAGTGTATTTATGAAGACGTTCCATGCAAATGCAATACCTCCTGTCAGGAAGAATGCGAAGGCTGCTATTGTATGAAATGTCCATTAAAAGAAAAGCCGCCGCACTACTAGGAGAAAGGGATTCCTTCCAGTACCATTGCTTTAACGATGTATTTCTCTGGATTACTGACCTACAATTCAAAAATCAAGGTCCTGTATTGGGGTTTATGAAGCAACCCGTTGAGATTATAAACATAATCCTTAGTTAAAGGAGGTTGAATAGATGGAAAGGGAAGCTCCCAAAGTAAAGCTGGACACCGTGATTAAACTTTGTACCGAGGGAATTGAGATGCTTTCCCAGGGAAAGGTCCAGGAGACTATGAATGGGCTTTTACATACGCTGGAAATGGCCCGGCAAATGTTGGCAGTGCATAATGGCGGCAGGGGAGAAGTATGGGTGAAGGCTAAGGTAAAACTGGGTGAAATCTCCCCGGGTACCCGGGGAAAGCTCATCCGAAATGATGAAATAGGGATGTTGGTACAGTGGGATGTGCCCGACAGCCAGCGTCCGCTGGTGGATTTATTCATTAGAAACCATTTTGAAGACTACATTGAATTAGAAGATCAGTGTAGTAACCACCATCATTAATTTGAGTAAATTTCAAATTCCTGAGTCCAGTATTTTAGCGGTTTCTAGAAAGGAAAAAAGGACTTCACCACTGGCCTGGTAGTATAAATGTCCCCATGTTTCCGCATGGTGCTTAGAATTAAGATTTAACACGCTATAAAAGGCGTCTTGTTAAAAGAAAGAGCATGATTTTGAGGTCTGCAATTCATGGCTGTCGAAACGTTTCAATAAATAGGACACAAATGCAGCTAAGGGTTGCTGGAAGAGCATAGCCAAGGTAATTGGCAAAGCAACGGAGACGGGAAAGTATGTTAATGCCAGAACCATTCCTAGACTATTGTTACGCATACCAACTCCGTAAATTATTGACACCATTCTCTCGCGCTGGTGACCCTTTAAGACATAGGAACCTATATAACCCAGGGAATAGCCACTAATAGATAAAATAAAAATAACCAATAACAATTTAATTACAGTATGGTTCCAGTGAATTTCTGGTGCTATGACGCTGGCATTAATGTATACAACCAGAAAAAGGGCTATTTTTGAAGTGAAGCCTCCAATGGATTTCGAATAATTACGTAAACTACCGTGGGTTAGATCATTAACTACCATTCCTAGCAGACTGGGGACAGTAATCATCCCCAAAAGACCTACCAGAAGGTGAACAACATCAATATTTACTGTCCTTCCTGCAACCAGCGTAATAAAAAGTGGCAGTAAAACAGGACTAATTAGTGTATCTAGAGTTACTGCCACCATTGATAAAGCAACATCTCCACCCGCTAACGAAGTCCAAATAATAGAGGTGACGCCTATAGGGATAGTGGCACCGATCAAAAATCCTAACCGTATGAACGCATTGTCAGGGTAAAACAAAATCCCAATACAAAAAGCTAACAAGGGCATAATTCCGTGAATTAACAGCAACATCCATATATTTATCCATGGTTTGGCTAGAATATGGATAAAATCCTTTAGACTAGAATCCAGGGCAGTAACAAATGTCATATAAGCAAATAAGAGTGTTGCCAGCCAATTCCCAAATTTTGATGTAGGTAAAGAAAAGGTAAAACCAAATAATAACGCAGACAATACTACGAAAAACATACGGCGACTGAGCCAAATGTTCCAGAGACTAAAGTAATTTAACATACTAAACCGCATCCCTTATGAGAGATTTCTTAAGTGATAAATGCTATTAAAGATAAAAAGTAGGACTTTTTATAGGGTAACATAAAAAACATTAACTTACAAATAATTCATTTTTCTATTTTATTACTAACGTTTCTTTGGTATTTATGTATAAAAATGTCACTAAACTCACATACTCTTAGTAACTGATTAGTGTATGTGAGGTGTTGGCATTAATGAAGTGTTCTAGAAAATTTATTTATGCAATTTGTATTTTAATAGGGCTAATTGTTTCTTCCTTTTGGTCTTACCGTATTTATGTACAACATGAATTTGCCAGTGAATTAATTCGGTTTCATGTAATTGCCAATAGCGACAGTTTTCAAGATCAGAGCCTTAAGCTGCATGTAAGGGACGTTGTTGTGGAAGAAATGAAAAATAAATTTAGAAATACCAATAGCCGGGAAGAAGCTGAAAAAATTGTTCTGAACAGTATGGATGAAATCAAGGCACTTGCTCATAAACAGATTCAACGAGAGGGTAAGGACTACCCGGTAAAGGTTATGATGGGTGATTTTTATTTTCCCACCAAAAGTTATGGCAGTTTGACCTTACCGGCCGGTGACTACCATGCAGTTCGGGTTATTATCGGGGAAGGACAGGGTAAAAACTGGTGGTGCGTGCTTTTCCCCCCCTTGTGTTTTGTGGACAGTGTAGAGGACTTGGAGGAGAATGAAACTGCTAGGGGACTGAAAGTATTTGAAAAAGATAAAGTGGAGTTCCGACTTAAATGTGTAGATGTTTTAAAAATGTTTAGTTAGAATATCTGATTGAATGATTGTAAAAATTAACTTTAATGGATGTATAAAGGGTACACGAAAGATTAGGTTTGTAGTAAAATAGTACCATAGGTGCATTCAGTTGGTTTCTTCATTGGCGGCCATTGCCTTATTAGGTGGAGGATTAATTGTTTTAAACAAATTTGTTACAAGATGGCTGTCCCAAAAGAAGGACTAATATTTATAAAAGTAAATGGAGGTATATTTTATGCAGCATCCTACCAACACCAGAATCATTTTTGCAGAAAACCCTGAAGAAGCAAAGCAAAAGTACCTGGCCCTGAATATCCAAACCAAAGATCCAAGTCCCGGGGTGGAAGTTCTAAAGCCTCAGGAAGATGAAGAGTTTGACATTAATTCAGATATTAACCTGATCGGTGAAGTATCAGTGGGCCCTTCCATCATGGAAGAAATCCGGAAGGATCCTGAAAAGGCCTATGTGGTGTATTTCTTGGAAGATCCTAATAACTTTTCTAAATAGTTTGAGCTTTTGACCCTGTCTTTGGATAAAAAGGCAGGGTCATTCTTTAGTCTACCTATTAGAAAACAATTGTCGTTATATTAAAACCTTAGGGTTATATTTTTCGTCTGTTATATAGTAACCTTTGTAGAAAGGATTGAGAAAGATTAACAGTCGATCCATTGAAGGCAAAACAGTGAGCCAGATTGAGCGGGATCTGCGTGTTAAAAAAAGTCCCTCTATTGATTGGAAATTAGTTGTGGGTGGGGTTCTGTTTGTGGTTTACCTCTGCATGTGTTGGTTTCTTTTCAGGCAAACAGCCCTGGCGAATCGGCTTGAACAAGAAAATCTTGCACTCAAGAAGCAGATTCAAGAACAACAGCAGTTACTGGAGTCTAAAAAAACACCGATAGCGACACCGCCGGTCCCAGCCCCTTCACAAAAGCCACAGCCCCGGGGAAATGAACTACTGACTTATCAGATTCAAAAGGGGGACAATTTTGCTACCATTTCCGCAAAGTTCTACAAAACAGAGGCCTATGCGGATCAGTTGGCTAAATTAAACGATCTCTCTGGCACGTTACAAATTGGACAACCAGTGCTGGTACCCCGGCAACCTTTAGAAACCTGGAAGAAATGATGATACAAAAAAACTCTGCCAGTAGGCAGAGTTTTTTTGTAACTGGTTGCGGGAGAGGGACTTGAACCCCCGACCTTCGGGTTATGAGCCCGACGAGCTACCAACTGCTCTATCCCGCGACAACTATATTAGTATAACACCGTAATACTAATATGTCAAATATTTTTTAAGAAGTCACCTAACACAAGTACAAAAATTCTTTTTTTTGCTGTGATACAGATTACTGACAGAGAACCCAGTGCATTCTAAAATAAGTAAGAACCTCGGTGTTGTGTTCTAAAAAGAAACATTAGTGCTATTGTGGAACAAATAAGTTAGTAATATGCTATAAAACAAAACACACGATCTAGATTAGTCGAGATATGTAAAGGGTTTTCTGGTGTTGAGTGAGGGGGAAGTTTGGCATGTTTTTTGCTTTATAACATATAAAAAGAAAAAACCCGACTAGGTATCGGGTTACAAAAAAACAATACAGGCGCAATTTTTAACTTATTAAAAAAGAAGGGCGGGGGTCTCGACGAGCCTCCGCCCTTCTACCTAGCGGTAGTGTTATTTAATATTAGGCAGCTTGACCGTGATGATCATCGTGTTCTAGAATTTTGAAGTTTTCTACGATAAAGCAGTATGCCAGCACACCCATTGCAACCAAACCGGCACTAACAATGAACTCCCAGATAGAAGGAACATAGGATACACCGGTTGAGCGAATCATACCAATCACAACAACGTTCATACGGTTTAGAACAACACCACAGCTTACCAGTAAACCGAAGGTAAATAGACCCTTACGGGTTGCGCTAAAGCCGCTGAAGCAAATAATGATGGGCACAATTATACCGAAAATCATTTCGATTAAGAACATGTTGGCTTCAAAGGTTCCGGAGAACATCAGTCCAAATACGCCACGACTTACTAAATCATAGATTTTTAATAACAGATAAAAAATCATAACAAAGCCAGAAATACGGATTAGCTTCTGTAAAACCGGAATAGGTACCCAGTGATCATAAGCCTTTCCGGCCAGAGTAGTTTCCACACAGATCATTGCAGGTCCTACAAAGAAAGAGGACAGCAAGAAAAAGAAGAAGATAATAGGAGACCACCACAGGGGATATAGCTTATCAACCATCAGCAGGTACAGACCACCCAGAGAAGACTGGTGCAGGGTGGGGAAAATAATACCAATAATCATCAATACAGGCAGAGCCTTTTTGAAAATACTATGGAATTGAGTACCGATCCGTTCGGTGGCAATTTCACCAAATTCCAGAATTTGTACAGTGGTGTAACAGGAAACACACCAGAAAACTTCAAACAGTACCGAGGAGTGACCCCAGGATACGAATGGACGCCAGAAGTTAAACCACTGGCCGATATCAAGGAACAGACCAGCCATTACCAACAGGTAACCAATTAAGGATGTTAACATAGCACTACGGGCGATGGGGTGGAAATATTCCTTATGCAGAACGTGTACGATAAGTGCAGTACCATAACCACCACCGGCCAATGCAACACCGCAAAGGACGTCGAAACCGATCCAAAGACCCCAGGGCCATTCATCGCTCAGATTTGTAACCATGCCAAGGCCGGTTACCAGACGGAAGACGATTACGCCTACGGCGACAGCCGATAACAGCATTAATAATACGCGTGTGGGAGTCATTTTAAAACTCCACTTTTGGGCTTGGGCGTGAGACGCCATGTATATCCCCCCAGTTCTCAGAAATAGTTGAATTGTATTAGGCCTTAATATTTTTGTTATTGTCTTTTGAAATTTGGTTGCGACGCTTTGTGTAATGGTATAAACCGGTTAGAATGACGCCCCAGGTAATACCAACAAAGGGAGTTGCATGCATGTAAGCTTCGGTATAGCTGGGTAGGGAACGTTTGGTAACGTTGGTTTTAAACCCTAGCTGATCAAAGGGTACATCGGAAATGTAAAGCCACTCGGTACCACCCACTTCATTTTCACCGAAGATATGCTTAACATACTTTGAATCCTTGGCAATGATGGATTTTGCTTCTTTTAAAAGTTCTTCCCGATCCCCAAACTTGAAAACACCGGCAGGACAAACCGATACACAGGCAGGGGCTTCGCCCTTTTCAACCTTGGTATTGCACATCATGCATTTGGTAACCAGCGGGAAGGCTTTTTCCCATTGATATTTAGGAACATTGAAAGGACATGCCACCATGCAGTAACGGCAACCAACACAAAGGTGGGGGTAATAGATTACCGGCCCTTCTTTGGTCTTCTGAAATGCCTTGGCAAAGCAAGCTGATGCACAGGCAGGTTCTTTACAGTGGAAACACTGTTGTTTAACAAAACGCCAGACAGGTTCACCCTTTTTGTCCTTGACTTCTTTAAATTGAACCACGGTCCAGTTTTTATCAGTTAGTTTAGCACTTGGTCCCATAGTGGGGTTTTTATCATCCCATTTGTTGTCGTTCCATAACTTACAGGCAACGGTACAACTACCGCAGCCTACACATTTAGTCAGGTCAACCAGTACGCCTTTTGACATGGTTCTTCACCTCCCGGAATATGCAGAATTACGCATTTTTCTTTTTCACAGTCAGTTGCTTGCTGCGGTCGGTATAGTGGGTGTGCAGCAGTTCGTGAGCTAGGTGACTGTTGGGGTTCTCCATGAATTTTTCATAGAGAGCCAGAACCTCTTGGTTTTCATAGCTCTTACGTTTTGAATAAATGTGCGCATCTGCGTTGTAAATACTGTTAATACGAGCTTGACGAACCTCGTCAGACGGCGGCAAAGAGGTTCGGGGCTGGCCACCGCCACTGATGCAACCGCCGGGACAACACATGAACTCAATAAAGTGCCAGGGCGCTTCCTTCTTGCGGACGGCTTCCAGAATGGGGCGGGCATTGCTAAGTCCATGTACAACCGCTACTTTTACAGTACCCACACCGGGAATATCCACAGAGGCTTCTTTACAGCCCTGCAGGCCACGAATGGGTGTCAGGTTCAGAAGAGCTTCCGGTGGATCCTGTTTAGTAATTAAGAAATAAGCAGAACGAATGGCTGCTTCCATAACACCGCCGGTGGCACCAAATATTAAACCGGCACCGGTACCTTCGCCCATTAGGGAATCATACTTTTTGTCTGGTAAGTTGTTTAAATCCATGCCTTTGGCCTTTATTAGACGGGCTAGTTCACGGGTTGTTAGTACTACGTCAACATCCTTTAATTGAGGCTTACCAGCATGTTTACCAGAACTATTCATTTCTGGGCGGGCTGCTTCAAATTTCTTAGCGGTACAGGGCATGATGGAAACAGAGAAGATTTTTTCAGGCTTAATACCCTTTTCCTTGGCATAATAGGTTTTAATCAGTGCACCCAGCATTTGCTGAGGTGATTTGCAGGTAGACATATGGGGTAACAGATCTGGGTAGTAGTATTCACAGAATTTAACCCAGCCAGGGCTACAAGAGGTAAACTGAGGCAGGGGTTCGTGGAGGTCGCCTGAAATCCTCTTGATTAACTCGGTTCCTTCTTCAAAAATAGTTAGGTCTGCAGAAAAGTTGGTATCAAAGACTGCATCGAATCCCAGTTGCTTTAAGGCGGCTACCTGTTTACCTTCTACAAAGGTACCGGGTGCCATACCAAATTCTTCACCCAGACCAACCCGAGTTGCAGGTGCGGTTTGAACAACTACATGTAGGTCTTTGTTTTCCAACGCTTTAACAACCTTATCAATGTCGTCGCGCTCGGTGATAGCTGCAGTGGGACACCACAGGGTGCATTGACCGCAGTTAACACAGGTAATGTCATTCTTGATGGGAAGTTCATAATAACCGTAAACTGTTTGTACCCTCTGGCAGACTTCGATACACTGGCCGCACAAAATACACTTTTTGTCGTCCCGAGTAATGGAGGGGTTGTTGGGGTCGATTGGAATACGACCTTTTACCTGAATGGGATAGGAGCTGGCAACCTGGTACTGCTGTGGCATCCAACCCTTACCACCAGCGGGATCAGTACTGCAACCGGCAATGGTAGCAGTAATACCGGTAAGACCGATACCTCCCATCATTTTGAGGAAGCCCCGCCTGGTAATTTGCTTTTGTTTGTCTTTACCCTCTTGTTGGTTCTGCATAGGTTTTCCCCCTTTGCTAAAAAACTTTCTTTTTATTTAGCAAGCTAACAACTCTGCCAGTAATAATTTTACTTAAGAGTTAGCTAGCTAGTTGCCTAATTTCGACAAATAAACAGCTATATCCACTGTACTATTTGTCACAAAATTTTAAAAACCCTCTTTTTTTCGGAAAATTAAATATATAAAAATAATCATGCGAAATAATAACACTTTTTTATAGAGTGAATAGTATAAATATTATAACATATAGAGAAATTAGCTTGTCATTATTAGTTATAAATCATTTTACAGAAAAATGCATTAGTAAATTTAAATAAAATAAGCACAATGATTGTCGTTTTTTGCAGACATCTTAAAAGTACAGCTACATATAGTGAAAAAAGTCACAATTCGTTAGCAAGCTACCAGCGAAATATATATAAATTATTTAAAAAAACTTAACCTTAACTTATCTTGATTTTAAGTTTATTATCCGTATTACTCTGGTTAATAGCAATTAGAGCTAAATATTTGTAATACAAACTTCATAAATAGTAAATAATACAAATCTTGGGGGAGTTTTTAACCGCCGAGTTTTTGGTGTTGTATGGAAGGAATTTTATCCCCTGGCAGTGAATTTTAAGTCTATAGGGTCAGTTAAGTTATCTAGCAGTCAAGGGGGGATTTGCTATTATCCCGGAGGAAATAAAAACGAAAAAGTACGGAGAGTATTACATATTCTATATAAAGAATGTTAAAGTCTTACGAATAAAATGTGAACTTGGACCCCCGGAGATTATCGCGACATTGAGCAATAATCAATCTGTGAGTTCCTTGGGTCAAAAAAGGATAAGGGAATTCTTTGAGGGAACAGGTTTTGAGAAGGGCAATGTTGCCAATTGTCAGGTCTATTATTACAAGGAAGGTAAGGATATATTTAACGGTCTACCGGAAACCGAGCGCAAGCAATTTTTTGATTATTGTATGGAGACAGCCTTACAGGGGGTATTGGGCGAACTGAATGAAATTGTTAGCTACTTCAGTGGCTTAGAAAAACAGTTTAATGACTCCATTGAAGAAGGTGCGGAGATTTTTACCTCCAAGGATTTTGAAGAGAAATATGATACACGGGAAATGATTACCGAAGTATCTAATGAATTGGCAAGGATTTATAAAAGCAAGCCGAACCCTAAGGTAGTTCAATGGGCAGAGATTTTAATACATAATTTACTAAGGGATATTTTTAGTTTAGGATATGCCATTGGCAAAGAAGACATTGAGTGAGAAAGAGACTGTCAATAGGGAGAAGGGTGTTAGATGCCGCAAAGGGAAAAAGTAAAGGGGAAAGTTATCCCATTCACACCTCGAACAAAACCAAAACTAAAAAAACTTCATTATGAAGATCCTGCCCAGAAACAGTTGAGAAAAGAACGCATTAAGAAAAGGAAGGATGCCGCTACCCGTAGTACAGTGATACGTCATGTCAGTATTTTTATAGTCATTTGCATGATTATTTACTTTATAAAATTTTTTCTGTAAAAATACTTAATGGGAAAAGGCACTCTGCATTATGGAGTGCCTTTGCTTTTAATAAACTGCTTATGAATTTTTATAATATCGTAAATTCGTTTAATGCCCCAAAACATGACCACCATATCATCGGCCTTTCCTGTAAGAGGTATAAAGTCCGGCACAAAGTCAATGGGGCTAAGGAAATAAAGAAAGCATATACCGGATTCATACTTGAAACGCTTAGGAACCGCAGGGTTTAAAAGCCCTTGAATAAAAAAATAGATTTTTTTAAGTATATCACCCATCAATATCACCCCTTAGGTTAAAGCTTATTATTTTTAAAACTTCAAAGTGAAAATGTAAAACAGGGGACGTCAAGATGACGTCCCCTGTTGCATTAGTTATTATTACAGTTCCATAATGGAGAAGCATTCGTTGGGACAAATGCCAATACAGGTTTCACAGCCCAGACACTCAGCTGCATCACCAGTAATTTCGCATTTGTCATTTTCCATACCTAAGATTTTCGCAGGGCAAGCGTCAACGCAAGCAGCACAACCAACGCAGTTGTCTTGATTAATAGATACCATGTACATTAGCAATTCCTCCTTGGTTAGAATATTGCTCATTTTATTGTTACATTGTTTCGGACACAAAAACATTATAAATGAATTAATCAACCAGTTCAATCATTGATTTATTGTAAAAAATGTTTTTTAAGTGAAGCAATGGCAAAAATTACAAACTACAAGATATAAAGAAATTTAACTATTTACTTCCACGCAGCATAAATTTTTGTATAACCGTTTTATCTTAAAGTTTTGTGATAAAGGAGGGATTTAAGCCTGGTTCTTGGTCAGCTGTAAGAAAAGAGGTGAAGAGTTATTTGATAGCCAAAAGATATTTGGTTACCTTATTGGCCGTATTGCTTGTGTTGTGTACAACTACGAGTGTTAGCTTAGCAGAAAACACCTCGGATACGACCAGAATGGCAAAGAATGCGGAACCGGCTGTGGTTATGGTTCAGGCAACTTTTGAAGCCGATGTGGAGGTTGCCTATCCCTATTTAGATGAAAATAAACTAGATTATACCCTGAATAATATTATCCAGCAGGTTATGCAAGGCTTGCTTCCTGCCAATGAGTCTGCTATGTGGCAAGCCTTGGCAGATGAAATGAGTGCAAAGCCCCTAGAATTTCTACAAAAAAGTGGTCAAAAAGAAGTCGTGCAGAATGGTTATCGAGCGGTGGGAAGTGGCTTTATCATCACCCCGGATGGCTACGTAATCACCAATGCCCACGTTGTGGCACCGGATGATGAATTATTAAAGCAACAGCTCAGCGGCCCTATCTTGGAAAACTCCGTTAAAAACTTTATGGCTGAGATTGGGGAGGGAGCCGCACATATTCCCGCAGATACCCGGGAATATGTTTTGAAATCCATCACCAACATGGTTATAGCCTACTACATGGAGAATATTAAGGTCTTACATTTAAACAAAACCTATAACATTGGCATGGGCGTACAGGTACCGGGAGCCCCCCTGTTCCAAAAGGGTCTAAAGGCAGAGGT
Source organism: Desulforamulus reducens MI-1 (assembly GCF_000016165.1). Taxonomy (GTDB): domain Bacteria; phylum Bacillota; class Desulfotomaculia; order Desulfotomaculales; family Desulfotomaculaceae; genus Desulfotomaculum; species Desulfotomaculum reducens. The sequence continues at coordinate 509,887 of NC_009253.1, forward strand.
TATTCAGGCAGGGGGGGCTGTTCCAAAGAAAGATGTTGCTCTGTTAAAAATGGAAGGTCAAAACAATCTACCCACTGTGCCTTTGGGAGATTCTAACCTATTAGCCACCGGGAACAAAATTTTTGTCATGGGGTATCCCGGCGTTGCCACTTTTCACCCATTGCTATCGGAGTCCAGTCAGGCCCAGCCCAGTTTAACAGAGGGAATTATCAGTGCTCAAAAGACAATGGAGGGTGGCTGGTCAGTTTTCCAAACCAATGCTGACATGACCCATGGCAACTCAGGGGGACCGGTTTTTAATGAAAAGGGCGAGGTCATAGGCCTAGCTACCTTTGGTTCCGTGGATATGAATACCGGCCAAGAAATTGCTGGTATGAATTTTATAGTTCCCATATCAGTGGTTAAAGAATTTTTAGATCGTGGTAATGTCAAGGCAACTGAGAGTCTGGTAACCAAGACCTATCGAGAAGCTATGGATTTGTACTACAAAGAGTATTACAAAAAAGCCTTAAAGAAATTCCAAGAAGTTGCTGCCCTATGTCCCGGTCATGCCTATGTGCAAACCTTTATCGCGGATAGCACCAAGGCCATCAGTGAGGGAAGAGATAAGTCCATTCCTGAATGGATTCTCTTTGGAGTGCCGGCAGTGTTAGTGATTGGTATTGTAATTGCCGTTGTAGTGGTTCGTAAGAAAAAGGCTTCTCAGGTTGCTGGGGCTAAGGATAATACTACTGCCGCTGAAGCTGAGGCTATTAGCAAAGAGTCGGAAAAAGAAGTTGAAAAACCATCATCCGATGTGAATAATTAAAAGCTTGGCAAATAAAAAGGTTATTGACAAGGAACGTCAACAACCTTTTTATTTTTGTTAGCATATCAGAAAGTATAAAACTTTCCGATATGCATAAGGGCAACTAAGGCTTATGCCGTCGCCTAAAGGCTTGGCGCAAGCCAAGTTTTCTATATCAGGTAAAAGTGCAGACAAGATCGGTTATGTGAAATATCGGTAAATAGATTAACATGAATATACAAAAAAGAACTGAATCTATAATAAATTTTATTATTTTATACATAATAAACAACGGGAGAGCAGAAGACTCTCCCGTTGCGGCGAGGGCTCAACCGGAACCCTTCGTTATAATAAATGTACCGGTTGCCCTTCTGTAACGATGCTTACTTAATTTGCTCAGTGGGAGCGGATTGCAGAATTTGAGAAGTGTTGCCACTTTGCATAGCGGCTTCAGCAAAAGCAACCATTTTTTTGGTCATGTTACCACCAACATAACCGTTTACACGGCTGGGAAGGGCACCTTTATCCATTTGCTGATAGTTACCGATACCCAGTTCAGAAGCGATTTCATATTTCATTTGGTCAAGGGCACTGGAAGCACCAGGCATTACGGGTTCGTTAGTATTACGAGTTGTCATTTGGAAACCCTCCTTAAAAAGTTTTTTTGTTTGTGGGTCTATCTTTATTATGATCAAAGAGGGTTTTTAAATACGAGATAAATTTTGTCATTAAATAAAGTATAAGGTAGTGTTTCCTTTAAAAGTGTAAATGTTAAAATAATTATATATTATGCTTATAAGTTGTAAAATTAAACATTAATTTGGGTAATATTAACGGTCATTAAAGATTAGATTTAGTATCCAACTTATAACGGCTGTGATAATAGCCCCCATAAAGGCTCCGCCAAAACTATCAATATGAAAACCAGGTACGAACCAGGAAACCAACCCAAAGGTAATGCCATTAATCACTAAAATGAAGAAACCCAAAGTAAAAAGGCTGATGGGAAAGGTTAGTGCCACCAGGATCGGTCGGATAAAGGTATTGACAAAACCCAATAATATGGCTGCCAATAAGGCAGATGTAAATCCGTTAATTCTAATGCTGTGGATCAGGTAGTCGGCTACCAGGAGGGCAACACTGTTTAATAATAAAGTGATTAGCCAGCTCATTTTTACACCTCCATTTCTATGATAGGCTTGGTTAAAGGTTGTGTCAACGTAGGAATTTGCAGGATAATTGCAACTTAAATAGAAACAATAAACTTTAAGAGCTACATTGTACTGAAGGGGGGCTTAAAATCCTTGGCTTCTTTGCTGGAGCAATTAAAACAATGGGAGAAAAGCACCATTGTTTATCTTCACTATATTAACGGGATGTCGTCCAGTGAATATAACAATGGGTTTGCAGATGGCCTGGAAATGGCCATAAAGTCTTTTCAGGAACATTTAAAGGATTGTCCGGAATACGAGATTACTGAGCAGGAGGTTAAAGGGGAATGAACCTAAATATTTATTCAGTGGTAAAGGTATTAAATGGTCAAGTGGATGAAATTTCTTGTTTCGACAACGAAGGGGCTGCCTTACAATATGCTGAGCAGATTGTTTCTAAGGAGCCCTATGATATTGTCTCAATCTTACGCACCATCTTAAATAACCCAAATGTACAATTAACCGTGAGAGAATTTAGAAAGGCCTGCGGAAGTTTTTAAGTTTTACGTAGGAAGGGGAGAAGCTTGGTGGATCTAACCAGTTTAATTACCGATGACATGGAAACCCTGGGTCATATGGAGTTTACTGTGACAAATAATGACCTTTTCAATAAAGAGATAAAGGAGTTTACCCTTTTCTATAAGATTGTGGGAGAATCCAGAATAAAATTATTCAGGAATCAGCGGATGGAATTGATTTTTGTTCGATTAAATGATGACTGGATGCGTCAGGGGAAAATTGATATCAGCAATGCAACTTTACCCTTAGCTATTCAACTAAAATGGGATAATAAATCCGTGGATGAGCTTGCAGTTAAAACACCTGGGCAGCAGGAATATCAATCTGTTACCTGCCTGCAAATTGATAATTAATTTTTCCCAAATATAAGGATGGTTTGAAGGAATTTGGAACTTCATGCCGAAAGATGTAGGGGATAATATTAGGGAGTGTGTGGTTTTATGAAAAAGGTTATTATACCTCTACTAGGTACATTGTATTTGGGATTATCGGCCATTGGAAATAAGTTATACTGTTTACTTTATGAAGAAGATAAGAACTATGGTGTACCAATTGAAATGTGCCGTCCTTGGGAACGCAGGCAAAGAAATCTTCCCTATCAAAACACATCCCGTTAGGAAACACCTAATTGTGCTTGGAAAAGCCTGCTAACTGATTATTTTATAGCATGAAATGTCTTATATTACTTGATAAGAAATCAACAAAAGCAGCCCTTTGGCTGCTTCTCTTTTTGCATACATAAGAAATCTAACCCTTTTCCAGTTCTACCAGTTTATCAGAGGGGCCAAAAAGAATTAACGTATCGCCAGGCAGCAGGATATCCCCTGGATCGGGGTTGGTGATGCTGTGATCACCTCGGTTAATGATAAGTAACTGACAATTGAATTTTTCCCGCAGGCCGGAATCCTTTAAGGGTTTATTTACTAGAATAGAGTTGTCAGTAAGGGTAAGTTCTTCTAACTGAAAGAGAATATTTTGGCGTTCAAAAAGGGTTTGTACAAAGGCTACACTGGCAGGTTTTATAGCTGACATGGCCATCCGCTTGCCCCCGAGGATAGAAGGGGAAATTATACTGTCGGCACCTGCTCTTTTCAAATGAGGAACCCCTTCGTTTCTTGTGGCTCTGGTAATGACTTTGATCTTTGGGTTTAAATCCTTTGAAGTCATAACGATAAACAGGTTTCCTGCATCGTCAGGCAAGGTTGTTATCAGTGTTCGCGCCCGGTGAATGCCGGCCTTTTCCAGCACATGCTCCTCGCTGGCATCTCCCACAACAATAGGAATACCCGAGCTGTGATATAGCTCGGCCCGTTCAGGGTTTTGCTCAATCACCACAAAGGGTACTTTCTCTTGTTTAAGGGTATTAAAAACTTCTGTGCCAACCCGGCCAAGTCCGCAAACAATAATATGGTTATTTAATTTACTAATCATTTTTCGCCTCCGCTTATTCCCCAATAGGTCAAATAACTGGCCTTCCACAATGCTAACCATTAATGTGCTCAGTACATATGTATAGAGGCCCACACCGCTGATAATTAGCCCCATGGTTACAACTCGACCTGGTACTGTCTTGGGAACAATATCTCCATAGCCTACGGTGGTAATACTGATGGTGGCTAACCAAGCAGCATCCACAAGGGATAAACCTTCTATATGAATTAGTGTGATTACACCTATAGCCATCACCATATTTAAGATAATAAAGGCATAGAAGAAATTTTTCATTATTTGCACCTCGAAAATAGTATAACATTCTGTTGTTTTATCTTAAATATAATCCAATTGGCGAGAATAAAATTTTTTGGCAATATTTATTCATATTATATTTGTATATTCAATTTAACAAAGGTGTTATATAATAAATCTTTGGGAAAAATTATTTATGTATGGCCCTTGAGGAGGAATTATGATTATACAAGATATTAGGAACATTGCTATCATCGCCCACGTCGACCATGGCAAAACCACCCTGGTTGACGGGATGTTAAAACAAAGTGGAATCTTCCGGGCAAATCAAATTGTACAAGAACGGGTTATGGATTCCAATGACCTGGAAAAGGAGCGGGGAATTACAATCCTTGCCAAAAATACCTCGGTTCGCTATCAGGGCTACAAAATTAATATTGTGGATACCCCAGGCCACTCGGATTTTGGTGGAGAAGTGGAACGGGTATTAAAAATGGTGGATGGTGTATTACTGCTGGTGGATGCATCCGAAGGCCCTCTGCCCCAGACCCGATTTGTTTTACGGAAAGCACTGGAACTTAATCTAGTGCCTGTGGTGGTGGTGAATAAAATTGACCGCCCGGATGCCAGAATCAGTGAAGTGGTGGATGAAATTTATGAGTTGTTCTTTGAACTGGGAGCCAATGATGAGCAACTGGAGTTTCCGGTGGTTTATGCAGTTGCCAGGGATGGCATGGCTACAATGGATCCCGATGAACCGGGAACAGATTTAAAGCCCCTCTTTGAAACCATTGTTAATCATTTCCCGGCACCCCAGGGGGACCCAGAGGCACCTCTGCAGCTATTGGTAAACAATACTGAATATGATACCTATGTGGGTCGTATTGCTATTGGTAGAATATCCCAGGGAACCATTGCTGCGGGACAAACCGTTACGGTTATTGATCATGATGGCAATACCAGAAACTTTCGGACTGGCCGAGTATATGTCTACGAAGGCCTGGAACGGGTAGAGGTACCAAAGGCAACCTGTGGGGAAATTGTGGTTGTTTCCGGATTGGAAGATATTAAAATCGGTGAAACCATTGCAGACAAAGATAACCCGGTGGCCATACCGCCCATCAAGGTGGACGAGCCCACCCTGGAAATGACCTTTATGGTTAACGACAGTCCCTTTGCGGGCCAAGAAGGGGAGCACATTACTTCCCGTAAGCTGAAGGCCAGACTGTACAAAGAGATGGAGAAAAATGTGAGCCTGCGGGTACAGGACACTGAATCGCCGGATGTTTGGAAAGTGGCGGGACGGGGTGAATTACACCTATCCATTCTAATAGAAACCATGCGCCGGGAAGGTTTTGAACTGCAGGTTTCCAAACCAGAGGTTATCTATAAGCGTGGCGAAAATGGCGAACTACTGGAACCAATGGAAATGTTACTGGTGGATATACCCGAAGACAAAATGGGACCAGTTATGGAGATGCTGGGTAACCGGAAGGGCGAAATGATTAACATGGGTCCCAATGGTCCGGGACAGCTGCGTTTGGAATTTAAAGTTCCAGCCCGGGGCTTGATTGGTTTCCGTTCTCAACTTTTATCCGAGACCAGAGGTCTAGCCATTATGAACCACACCTATCATGGCTATGAACCCTTTAAAGGGGAAATCCGCCGTCGTTACCAGGGTGTACTGATTGCCTTTGAAACCGGCGACGCAACTTTTTACGGGCTGAATGCAGCCCAAGACCGAGGTACTCTCTTTGTGGTACCAGGCACCAAGGTCTATGAAGGTATGGTGGTCGGGGAACACGTTCGGGAACAAGATATCGAAGTAAATATCTGTAAGAAAAAGCAGTTAACAAACCACCGCTCCAGTACAGCTGAGGCTACAGTGAAACTGGAGGAAGCCAGAATCATGAGTTTGGAAGAGGCTTTGGAATATCTCAGTGATGATGAGCTGCTGGAAATTACCCCGAAGAGTCTGAGGATTCGTAAGAAGTTCTTGGAAAAGAATGAAAGAGCCCGGGCCAAGAAGGCGGCTCAACAGGCTTAATAAAAGAACGCCGGCTATATCTGCCGGCGTTCTTTAATAAGATTTAATATTTTATTCAAACCATTGGTTGGTGAGATTACGGTTTTCTTTAATCCATTGCTTGGCGCCTTCTTCGGGACTATTTGTTTTATTGATGGTAGCCATCAACTGACCTAGGGATTGGTCGTCCATATGCCACTTATTCATCCACTTCAGTACCTCCGGGTAATCTTTACCGAATTCTTTCCGAGTCATAAAATAAATATTTTCCTGGTCACCAAAAATTTTTTTCGGATCTTTCAGATACTTTAAATCAAATTCAGAAAAGGCCCAGTGGGGGCTCCAGAGAGTAACCACCACGGGTTTTTTCTCTTTATATGCTTTGGTTAACTCACTCATCATAGCGGGTTCAGAGCTTTCAATAAGCTCATAATTAAGTCCGTATTCCTTAATAAGCTTTTTGGTTAATTTCATCATGCTGGCACCTGGGTCAATCCCTACAATGGTGTTTATACCAAGTTTGTCTAAGTCCTCAATGCTATTGATGTCCATATAGGCAGGGACCACTAGACCAAGGGCTGTTCCCTCATACCAGGCCTCGTGTAACTCTAGTTGATCCTTGTATTCATTATAAAGAGGCTCGTCGGTTTGGGGGAGCCACACTTCTGGAGCAATATCTAAATCACCCTTGGCGATACCTGCCCATACCGGAGATTTCTCCATGGCAGAAAGTTCAACTTTATAGCCCTTTTCTTCCAATAATATTTTCCACATGTTTGATACAGCAATATTTTCTGGCCAGTTGTTTAGTCCGATTGTAATGGTACCCTTTGCATCTTTCTCGGCGGAGCTAGTGCCACATCCCCCTGCTATTAGTACAAAGATTAATAGTAAAACAAGCCACATCACACGCTTCGACCGTTCCATTAAACCACCCTTCCTAGTATTTTTTTACAAACATATCAAAAAAAAATAAAAGTTGTCAATGTTTTCGAATGATTGCTTTCTTTTTCTACAATTTTTTTAACCTAATTAAAAAAGGTTGGGATTGATCTTAACCTGAGGGTGTTGATTAGAGAAAATTGTTAAATTAATAACATTTCGGGAGGGAATAAATAACAATAAGAGAATTAATAGTGGGTTAGACATCCTTAATAGAATACCTTAGGAGGCAGCGAATTGCGCTTAAACCGAAAACTAGAACATATTCAATTTTCGCTTCAGCAAAAGAGTAGAGGAGGTGCTACGGGTTTTGATGATATAACTCTGTTACATAATTCTTTGCCCCAGTTAGATTGGGGAGATATAGATACGAGTTGTTATTTTCTTGGCAAAAAATTGCACGTTCCTTTGCTGATTAATGCCATGACCGGCGGGCACAGGGAGTTGGAGAGTATTAATGGTAACTTAGCAAAGGCTGCGGCTGCGGCAGGAGTAGCCCTGGCAGTGGGGTCCCAAAGGGCCGCGTTGGAAGATAACTCCACACGATATAGTTTCTCTGTGGTGAGGGAAGTGAACCCCCAGGGGGTTGTATTAGCAAATTTAGGGGCGGATTGTTCTCTGCTAGAGGCCCGAACAGCCATTAAGATGATTAATGCCGATGGTATTCAATTGCACTTGAATGCACCCCAGGAATTGGCTATGGCGGAAGGAGACCGTAAATTTAAGGGTATCCTGGAAAATATCCAGAGCCTTAGCCGTGACTTAGATGTGCCTGTGATTGTAAAAGAAGTGGGCTTTGGTATGAGTCGTGAAAGCATCCAGCGAATAGGCGCTGCCAGTGTACCATACATTGATGTGGGTGGCGCCGGAGGTACCGATTTTGTGGCCATTGAGGAGGCTAGGGCAGGCAGAAAGACCTGGCTAAAATGGGGCATTCCTACGGCAGTTAGTTTGCTGGAAGGGCTTTCAATGAATCGGGCAAAGACCCAGCTTATTGCATCGGGCGGAATACGCAATGCCTTGGATATTGTTAAGTCCCTGTCCCTGGGCTGCAGCCTGGTGGGTATGGCCCGCCCCCTATTAAGGGTATTAGTGGAGGGGTCCAGCGAAGAATTAAACAGCTATTTGTCCAACATAATCGAAGATATTCATCGTATTATGCTGATGTTGGGGGCACGAACCCTAGAGGATTTACAAAGGGTTCCTCTAATTATCAGTGGTAATACCTATCATTGGTTGTGCTGCAGGGGGATTGATGTTGCTCCCTATGCCAGGAGAGCAGGCACTAGTTACTAAAAAAGGATAGTAAAAACTTATATATTTTCTGCATAAAAAGACTGTCCCACCATATTATTTGGTAGATGGAAGCATGGGGGACGGGCTGGTGAAAAATTCAGTTTTTATAATTTTTAAGCCACGACAATTGTTAAGACTATTACTTGTACTGGCATGTCTGTTTACAATTGTTAATGTGATATGGGAAACATTAAGACCACCACAGGTGGTGCCGCTTCCCCACAGTGAACCACCGGAAATTGCCCGAGGGGAATTTCTATCTTGGGAAGAGGTGGATCACATCTTTTATCGTTATGCCAATGCCACGGTGATTGATATTGACACTGGTTTGAGTTTTCAGGTACAGCGGCGCGGGGGCACCTATCATGCGGATGTGCAGCCGTTGACGGCTAAGGATACGGCCATTATGAAGGTAATCTATAATGGAAAGTGGAGTTGGCAGCGAAAGGCCATTGTGGTGGAATTAGGGAATCGGCGTATTGCTGCATCTATGAATGGAATGCCCCATGGCTATGGTGCTATCCGGGGCAATAATTTTCCAGGCCATTTTTGTATTCATTTCCGGGATAGTAAGGTTCATCAGTCTGGCAAAGAAAATCTGGCACATCAAATGATGGTCTGGAAAGCGGCTGGCAGGTTTAAACAAATGATAACTGCAATGAGCTCTGAAGAAGTGATTGATGTATTGATCAATGCCATTGATCAACAGGATGTTAAGCTGGCATTGAAAACCCTCCACCTGCCCGGCGAAATGGATCAGGAGCAATTGGAGGCTGTCATTTTACAAATAGAACAGATCAAGGTACAGAGAATACGTTCGGAAGGGGGAAATCCAGAAAATTTCTGGGTATATCTGACCATTCGTTATCAGGAGAGCAATAATGACCTGGAGAAAAAGGTTGAGTTGCAGGTAGTGGATGAAGGGGAAAATGGATATAGGGTACTTAGTAAAGGCTTAGAACAATTGTTAAATCGCAGGACTTATGCTGAAATAACTGATACTCGAATTTTTGAGGATTATGATCGTTGTGACTAAGAACCGGGAATTAGTTTCCTTCCCCGGTTTTTTATTTTTCAACATAACATTAGGATAGAGTTGATAGGAAATATAATCCTTTATTTTTTCCTACAACCATTAATTTTAGCTTAGATACGGAAAGTAAAGTTTAAAAACCCAATAACATCAAGGTCTAATAACCATTTTTTGTTGTAAAAAATTTGACAGAAAAAGAGGGTACACCGCCCCTTCTACGGAATTGTTTAGCGTCCAAACAAAACATTCCAAAAGGATGGTGACCCTCTGAAATGATGGTATCACAATTTATTACCACAAATCAACTTGAAACTTTGACCCGTCAACAACGACGTGATTTGGAACGTAAATATCAGAAGAAATTACATTCTCTTCAACGCCTGACTAGCAAAAGTGATCTTCCGATTAGCTTTGACAATACTTCTGTAACTGCTTATGGAAATTTTGGCATACTAGAGGCGTTTAAGCAAGCCATTGATTTCAAGGGTATGCTTAAAGGGGTTTCCCTTAAGCGACATCATAACTGTAAATACTCTGATACAGGGTTGTTAGATACAATCATTGATGCCCTTTCCTTGGGATTATTACGGTTTTCTCATATGAATGCTCTGCAAACTGACCCTGGATACCAGAAAATTAAAGAAGTAACACAAGTGCCTGACGAAAGCACTTTGCGGAACTTTCTATCTCTTATCTGTGAGCAGGAGGCATTAAACCAATTGCCTCTGGTGAATCAGGAAATGCTGTCCTTAAAGGCCAAATCCGATCAGCCCCGTGAAGTCTGGCTAGATATTGATGACAGTGTCCTCACTGTTTTTGGGAAACAGGAAGGATCAAAAGTCGGTTACAATCCTCGGTACCACGGGAGGCCTTCCTACAAGGTAAAGGTAGCATTTATCTCTGGAACTTGCGAACTAGTCAATGCCGGGTTATATAGTGGGAACGTCGCCAGCAATGGCCAATTTATGGAATTCCTTAAAGAGACATTAGAGATCTTAGCTGCCCAGAATATCCTCGTAAAAGGTATCCGCATAGATAAAGGTTTCTTTGATGAGGATAACTTTGCCTACCTGGAAGAACAGGGCATCGAGTATATTTGTAAGGCTAAACTCACCAGTAATATGAGAAAGGTCATTAAATACCTTGATGACCAGAACCAGTGGCAGTCTTTGAGCAACCATTATGCTGCAGCAGAAATCACCATTCCATTACCTAAATGGTCCAAAGCCCGCAGGTTTGTATTTATCCGTGAAACTCAAGAACCTAAGGCATGCGGCGATCAACTTAACTTTGACCTGAAGACATTCGACTACCAGGTGATAATTACTTCTAGTGACGAGCACAACCCAGAGGAGGTATGGCACGAATACAATAAGCGTTGCAATATCGAAAACAAAATTGATGAACTCAAGGTTGGCTTAGGCTTTGAAAAAATGAGCCAAGCAGAGATGGATCGAAACAAAGCCTTTATGTGGCTCAAAGTATTATCGTATAACCTTCTCAACTGGTTTCGCTTGGCCTTATTGGATGGCAAAGACAGCCGTGCTGAAGTGCCCACTATCCGCCGTAAAATACTGAATGTACCTGGGAACATTGTAGGCAACAACCGTTACCGCCATATAAAGTTAGCCCCTAATCCCTGGCTGCAAAAGGCATTGAAGAATGCTAAGGAAAAATTACAAGAATTCCTTTGCATACAGGCATGGGTTGCCGTAAGTTCAGGTTAAACAAACTCGAGACTAATCGAATTAATCAAATATGATATCACTGATCCAAAAAAGATGGGTCTTATTAACTGCACCCTAAAATCTAGCTTTTTATTGGAGTATACAGCAGTGATAACGCTTTCCGAGTGATTAGGCATTCAGGCAACATAGCAGCTCAAGCGGTATAACCAAAAATTGGTTATTTTGGAGCTTTAACTTGGCTCGGAAAGTTACTTTCCGATTTGAAGTTTAGAGATAAATAATATATTTAGTAATATTTTGTTAATTTATGTTACTGGATATGGTTTTTCTGGAATGATCTGCTTTAAAATTAGTAGATGTTTTGGCCTATATGGAATCAAGATAACATTTCTACCACCATTTGCATAAAGGTCAAAAAACATCGTTGTTGAATACACATAAGGTAAGCCAGTCATGAAAGGAGACTATTCAAAAGTGCGATCTTATCTTTACCCTGCCTTTACCCTGGAATCTGAAGATTTTGAGAGGGTTTTGCCTTCTGCCATTAAATTTTCGCAAACCCATAACGTTCCCTGTCGAGTGCTCAGAGAAGCTAACCTGTTTATCATTAGTTTTGAAGATAAGGCGGTTTCCAGGGGCATTATTTATGGGCACCAGTTAGAAAAGGAAATGGACCATAAATTTAGTAAATATGCTATTTGTGATGTATTTTACCTATCTAAAGAGCAGTTTGAAAAGGGTAAAGGAATAAACAATGATAAGGTAGAAGAGTAAATGAGACTAGGCCCTTGGGCCTGGTCTCATTTACTTTTGGCTGATGCTATGTTTTTCAGCCATATTGAAGTAGTGCTGGGCGGACTGGCTTAGCTTTTGCTTTTCTTCCTCGGTCAGCTTTCGAACAACTCTAGCAGGAGACCCCACCGCTAAAACGCCCGGGGGAATTTCTTGGCCTTCCTTCACCAAGGTCCCTGCCCCTATGAGTGACTCCGAACCAATGTAAGCTCCGTTTAAGATGATGGCACCCATACCAATTAAGCATCTGTCTCCAATGGTACAGCCATGTAAAATGGTGTGATGCCCTACCGTAACATTCTCACCAATTAACAAAGGAAAACCTGCATCTTGATGCAGCATACAGCCATCCTGTATGTTTGTTTTTTTACCGATGGAAATCCTATCAACATCTCCCCGGATCACCGCATTATACCAGATACTTGCGTGCTCATGAATTTCAACATGGCCTACAACCGTTGCGGTGGGTGCGATGTACACAGAGGGGTGTATATGGGGACTGTATTCAAGGTAGGGGAGTATCAAAGCTGACTACCTCCTTTTAAAATATTTTATGTTATTTATAAAACGATCCCAACCATACCGGTTGGGATTATTTTATAATTGGATATAAATACTGTTCTCTTCTTCATTATAAGTGGCAGGAAATTTCCCTTTGCTTTCAATGCCAAAATATTGTAAAAATCCCTTGGCACCTATGCGTGTTTTATTTAATATAAGCCCACTGTCGGGAGAGGAACCAGTTATGCGAATAACATTTGTTTCTCGGTCAAAGGCCAATTCTACATGGTCGGTATTTAATTTTGTTACAAGATTTCGGTTTAAAGTAATATGGTTTTTGGATACTGAAACAAAGTTTTCAGAACGAGGGTAATATACTTCAAATGCCATTATGTTGATTCCTCCTGAATGTTTTTTGATGATTATACTGTTGATAACAAAAAATGTCAATCGGAAGAATGTCATCTTTTGTAGAACAGGTATTAAATATTAGTTTAAATCTAAGGTGTTTTAAATTAAGTTGGGTTTATGGTGGATGCTAATAAAAAACGAGAAGGTTATCTTTGGTGGATGTGGAATTTTGCATTATATTAAGGTGGTGGAGTGGATTTATATGGAACCTTACAAGATGTTGATATATCTCTTAGTGGGCCTTATCTTAGAGAGTACATTAGGTTTAACCCCTGCCCAGGCTAATACTGGTGAGGTATTAAAGCAGCACCAACAATTAAAGCAGAGGGAGCAGCAGATTGTTGCAGAATTGCTTCAAATGGAATTGCATGTAGACAGGGTTAATCAAAATATGCAACTCGTACAATTACGTTTAGCCAAAATTCAAAAAACCATTCCACATGCCCACAATCAACTTGTACAGTCAAAGAAAAAGTTAAAATACAGTCGGCAAAAATTGAATATATGGCTGAGACATTTATACATGGAAGGGCGAACTAATTATTTAATTATTTTGTTTGGAGCGGAAAACCTGGGAGATTTTTTTAACAGATTAGCTATGGTCGGAATGCTGGTATCCCGTGGGATTGGGGACTACCAAAGGACCTACGAAGCCATGGGTGAGGTAAAAAAAAAGACAGAGGAGCTTACCAAGCTTGAACAACAATTGGTCAGCCAACAAAATGAACTGACCAAGGACCAGAAAAAGATAATATCCCTCCAAATGGCAAAGAAGCAGTTCCTGGAAGTAACTCGGCAGGAAATGGGGCAACAACAGGATAAAATATTACAGGTAGTGGAGGGGGTACATAGATCATTAAAACCCTTAGAGACGATATTGGCTCGTTTTAAGGACGCTTCATGGGAGCAGTATAGGCCGGATCATCTTGAGTGGCTTGGCACCCATGTGAAGGCTGAGTACAGCCAGAATACCTTCTCAAAAGTCCTTTTTAGTGGAGCGGGCCTAAAGATACCTGCAGCAGTTACCCTAAGGAACCAGAGTCTTATAATCAAAGGAGTGAATGAAGAGCATCTCCCCTTTACTATAGCTGGGGAACTGAGGGTGAACGGAAATAATGTATGTTATTGGTTATCTTCGATCCAAATTGGGGATGTGTTGTTAGATGAAGAATTGGTGAAAAAGATTGCTGGTGAAAACGGCTTGGTATACCCATTAGATATTTTGAGGGGTTGGCGGTTAAAGGACATACAAATTTTTGATGGAAAAGCTGTCTTTGAGCTTGTCCCTGCGTAGGACAGCCCTGCTTTTGCAGGGCTGGTTTTCAATATTATGATATTTTTTGAATTGGATCTACAGTTACTTTACGGCGGGAAGATTGTTCATCGGCATAATCACTGGCAATCAGGTATATATTTACCCAGAGATCGTGTTCATTTGATTTTCCATCTAATTCCTTTGCTACGTCTTTAAATTTTTTTTCCACTCTGTCTTTAAATCCAGAGAATTCTGCTAACATATCCACTACATCCCGTTGATTATAGGCCGCCCCTTCTTTTAGAATCTTTGCCAAAATTAACACCCCCTGTAAAAATTTCCCTAATTTGTACAATTATTATACTTCTCACGGGTTCTTTCTGTTAAGGGGTATAAAATGTCTAATATTTCTATTATTTGTATAAGAATCAAATAGGGTCCTTTATTAGGACCCTACTAAGAGATGATTAACTCATTATTGATTGTATTGACTAAATTGTTGTCCGAACTGGGTTTTACCAGACATACCTATCTGTCCACTCAAATAGTTGGATTGGGCTGGACTTAATCCATAGGATCCCAGGTTTTGCATACCTTGACTGGCTTGTTGGCTGCTTAAATTATATTGAGTGTAGGGTTGAATTTGTTGTGTGCTTTGTTTGTATTGTTGTCCATATTGTTGTTGGGGCTGATTGTATTGAGTGTAGGGTTGAATTTGTTGTGTGCTTTGGCTGTATTGCTGCCCATATTGTCGTTGGGGCTGATTATATTGGGTATAAGATTGACCCTGTTGGTTTTGACCATACTGCTGATCAAAGCTGGTATATTGACCCAAATTGTTAACAGGGTTTAGGGTCTGAGGGTTGGCAGAGGCACTGATAAAGCTGGATTGTCCTTGATTGGTGTACTGGGACATGTTATTCTGTTGAGCCTGCTGAGAAAGCTGCTGAGATGCACTGCTAATTTGGGCCAGATCCTGGTTCATATGCTGCAGGGTTTGGCTAAGACGCTGCAACTGCTGGGTAGCACTGGATTCATGTTGAGATAGTTGTTGGAGTTTTTGGGAATTCTGCTGTTCCGATTGCTGCATTTGATTGCACATTTGCTCAATTTGGCTTATGTCGTTGCGCAGATGGTTAATACGATCTTGAAGCTGCTGCATGTTTTGCATGGAATTACCTCCTAAAATATATTAGGCTTAGCCTAATTATATTTTTTTCCATTTAATAAAACATATGCATATTTTTTGTAACTTCTTTATTTTTCTTCAAAAGTTTTACAATTTGTATCTTGACATTCATTGGCATTTTGGCCGCTTACCTGAATTGTCTCAGCTTCACAAAGATTTCCTTTAGCCCAATATTTACAGCTTTCTACAATACAAACCACAGCAGGAGTAATTTGTTGACCCTCTCGGAAGGAACCACTGACAAGTCCACCCCAATTGACATTATCCATTGATCCTAGGTAGCTGGTAATTCCATTCTTTTTATAAAAGGTCTTGCATTCTGTATGGGCATCCTTCTGGGCCATTTTTCCTTCCTCTTCGTACAGGATATCAATATTTGCCGCAGTACAAAGATTTCCTAGTAGCCAATGTGTGCAGGTGTTTACTTCACAAAGAACCCGTGGACTTTTATGCATGGAATTTCACCTCGTGTTTTTTAATGTAGTCTGCCCAAATTATTACTGAATATAAGCCTTGGCAAAGAGAGGAATACCAAAGGGGTTTAATTTCAAGTTTTGAATATTTTTGGTAAGAGCAATTTTATCTTGACCATAGTTTAGAAAGACCATGGGAGTATCCTGAAGCATAATCTGCTGGGCATGATAATATAACCTTTTTCGTATTTTTTCATCTTGTTCTCTTTGTGCGGCACTGATTAAACGATCTACTTCACTGTTTTTATAATGGGTGAGGTTTGTTTTAGTAATTTCATCCGATGCCAGTAGTGTATAAAGAAAATTATCCGGGTCTAAGTTATCGCTGACCCAGCCAAATAAAAAAGCATCTCCTTCCTGTTTGCGCAGGGCCGATTTAAATTCATGCCAGGGATAAACCTTTACATTGACCCGAATACCAGCTTTAGCCAACTGCTTTTTGATGGTCGTAGCTAATTCAGTTCCACCTAAAGGGTTGTAGGGACGGGGTGTGTTATAAGTGATTAATGTTATATCCAATCCCTCTGTATAACCATATTGACTTAACAGGGCTTTTGCTTTTTCCGGACCGCCAAAATAAGGCCGTAAATTTTTGTTATAACCAAGTATTTCTGGTGGCAGAATGCTATTGGCAGCCAGTGATTGATCGCCAAAGATGTTCTTTGTCAACTCCCGGGTATCTATGGCCATGCAAAGGGCCCTACGGACCTTATCGTTGTTAAAAGGGGGCCGATTGTTAAACATTCCCAAATAACTGAGAGATGCTGACGATTGGCTGGTTGTTATAACATTTTGTGCCTTTATGGTATCCCCGGGTAGACCGGAAACATCAGCCATTTCCACAGTTCCTTTATTAAGCGATGCTAGTCTCTGCTGGGGGGACTGGGGAAGAAAGGATAAGGATTTAATAAAGGGCTTTTTATCCCAATATTTTTCATTGGCTAAAAGTATAGGAGCACCGTTACGCCAATCTGCCAGATAAAAGGGGCCCGTACCTGCCAGGAGCATTTTGTCATTGCCCAGATTCTTAAGGGAAGAGGGGCTTATAATGGGTGCCGCCCAAGGCATGGCAAGATTTCTTAAAAAGGGTGAATAAGGTGTTGTCAACAAAAAATTTATGGTATAATTATCAATCACTTCAATTTTTTTCAACATACCAAAGGTAAAACTGCCATAGGACATGGTGTCTTTTTTTTGTGGAGGCAGTTGCCGCTCAATACTTATTTTCACAGCCTGTGCATTAAAAGGCGTACCGTCGTGGAAAGTAACATTTTTCCTTAAATGAAAAACCCAACTGCAGCCATCTTTAGAAAGTTCCCAATGGGTAGCCAGACAAGGTTCTATTTCAGAGGTTCCTGATTGATAACGGACAAGTCCTTCGAAGATATTTGACAAAACCTTAGCTTCAGACATATTATTTGCTTCAGCAGGATCTAGACTTTTTAATGGTTCTGCAAGGGCATAGGTTATATCAATTTGTTGAGGAATTTCTTTTTTAAAAAAGGTGGGACTAGCCCCTTTATCATAGTTTACAACAACTGAAAAAAAGCTTAAGAATAGAAACAGAAAGGCCAATTGGAATAATTTGTTTTTCATTTTTCAACCCCCGTCAACAAGGTTTTACAGATGTATAATTCTTCCCTTAAATGTAAAATCCTTCCAGTTAGGCAAGAAACTATGAGCTATAATCTTTAAAAAGATAAATTTAAACAGAGGAGCAAAAAGATGACTATTAAATTTGGTTCTGCAGGAGCACCGGATTCTTTTTATGCCCAGGGACATAAAAGTTCTCTGCAAATGCCAGAATGGTTGGCCCAGAGGGGGCTGGACGCCTATGAGTACCAGTGCAGCCGCGGGGTCAAAATAAAAGAGCCCATGGCTAGAGAACTGGGGGAAAAAGCCAGGCAGTTTGGGGTTGCCCTTTCTATACATGCACCCTACTATATCAATCTGAGTACTGAAGAGTCGGATAAGAAAATAAAGACAAAGGGATACATACTGGATTCTCTGCGGGTGGCAAGGTGGATGGAGGCCAAAACTGTGGTTTTTCATCCCGGGGGTGGGCCAGGTACCAACCGGGGAGAAACCTTTAACCGTTCAAAGATTTTGTTCCGAGAAATATTACAAGAGATTGCCGCTGAAGGGTTACAGGATATTTTATTGGCTCCAGAAACCATGGGAAAAATTAATCAAATGGGTTCCCTGGAGGAGGTTCTGGAATTATGCTCCCTGGGGGAACAGGTGGTACCTTGTATTGACTTCGGACATTTAAATGCGGTTTCCCAGGGTAGCCTAAAAACCAAAGATGATTATGCCAAGATATTGGATATTATTGAAAATCAGTTGGGTAAAGAAGTGGTGAAACATCTGCATGTCCATTTTAGTATTATTGAGTTTACCAAAGCAGGGGAGAAGAAGCACTGGACCCTCCGGGAAAGCCACCTTTACGGTCCAGACTTTGCACCTCTGGCGGAATTGATTGTGGAACGTCAAATGGAGCCGGTGATTATTTGTGAATCCGCCGGAACCCAAGCAGAGGATGCCTTGATCTTTAAGAGTATGGTGAAAAAATACAAATAATATATTAATAAAGAAGGCTTGCCGTCAGGGCAAGCCTTTCAAACCTTTAGTGGATTTCCACGTGATCTCCGCCGGATTCCTTTAAAGCCTGGGCGGCCCTTTCGGCCTTATCATCAGCGGATTTAACAGTTACCAACATTTTACCCTCACGGATACGGTTCTCAAACTCCTCACCCTTTGCCGCCGGAATACCATAGTCGGCCAATCCGCCAGCAACGCCACCAGTGGCAGCGCCGGATAACATTGCAGCGATCGGTCCTGCGGCGATCAAAGGTCCAAATCCGGGAATGGCTAAGGCACCGGCACCCAAGGCTAGGCCTGCCAAACCACCTATGGTGGCACCACTTACAGCACCGTCGGCTACACCGTCTCCACCGGTGAAGTTAGTAGTCATGGGGCCCTCTTGGCCCTTTTCTTCGCCCTTTGCTACCATGGAGATTTCTTTGTCAAAACCAATACGGCGTAATTCACTAATGGCTCGTTCTGCCTGTCCCTGGGAGGAGAAAAAACCTGTAATTGTCTTCATGTAGCTACCCCCTTCAATTTTAAATGGTCGTTCAAAAATTAGGTTACCCTACTTTATAAGAGTCATTCATGACAAAAATAATTGTTGTTTCATTTAATTCTTTGCTTTGGAAAAAAGAAGTTTATTTTTAACTACTGTTTGGTATAATATGTTTTGTTGTTAGGGAGAATGATGGAAAAGCAAGATAAAAGAAAAGAAAGGAGAACTAAGAATGCTACCGACTCCTAAGAAATATTTTGTTACCGCTGCTTCATCCGAAGGAAAAAGTAAACTTACGGCATTTGACAATGCACTACTAAAAGCACGCATCGGCAATGTAAATCTCTTACGAGTGTCCAGCATTCTGCCACCGGGCTGTCAAGAGGACCCCGGCATGGTATTGCCTCCTGGTTCTCTAGTTCCAACTGCCTACGGATACATTGTCAGTAATGTACCAGGTGAGATTATTTCTGCCTGTGTGGGAGTGGGTATTAATTCCAATGATTCCTTCGGAGTTATTATGGAATTCTCGGGTAAATGCAGTAAGGAAGAGGCCGAACAAAACATCACCAATATGGTGAAGGAAGCATTTGAAACCCGAGGGATGGAACTAAAAGATATTAAGATTGCTTCCGCAGAACATAAGGTTGAAAAAATTGGTTGTGCCCTGGCAGCAGTTCCCCTTTGGTATTAGTATTAAGGAGGTCTGTGAAATGGAATTATGGTACTCAGAAAGAGGAATAGTCCCCGGATTAGCACTAAGTGTTGAAGTAAGCAAAGTGTTGCACGAAGAGCAAACAGATTTTCAGCATTTGGCAGTTGTGGATACACCCCTTTGTGGTCGTATGCTCTGGTTGGACAACATTATTATGACGAGTATTAAGGATGAATTTATTTATCATGAAATGATTAGCCACGTGGCTTTAAATACTCATGAAAACCCCAAGAAGGTATTAGTTATCGGTGGTGGCGACGGTGGCGCCATTCGTGAAATTATTAAGCACCCCAGTGTTGAGAAGGCTGTGTTGGTGGAGATCGACCGTAGAGTAGTGGAAGTCTCTAAAGAATATCTGCCGGAGATTGCCTGTGCACTGGATGATCCGAAAGTAGAAGTTCACTGCGTGGATGGTATCCAGTATGTAAGGGATCACAAAAATGAATTTGATGTTATTCTTGTGGACTCCACCGATCCTATCGGTCCTGCTGTTGGTTTATTTGAAGGCAGCTTCTATAAGAATTGTTATGACGCATTAAAGGAAGATGGTATCTTTGTTGCTCAAACCGAATCTCCCTATTATAATGAGGAATTGATTCCTAAGGTAAACAAAGATATTCGGTCCCTATATCCTATTACTAACATTTACCTAGCCTATGTGCCTACATATCCCAGTGGCTGCTGGACCTTTACCATGGGTTCCAAGAAATACGATCCCAAGGCGGTAGATTTTAGTACCAGACCCAGCTACAAAACCCGTTACTATAATCATGATGTGCATAAAGCAGCCTTTGCGCTCCCTAATTTTGTACAAGAATTAATTAATAAATAATGGGGGTTTACCAATGTTTGATCTATTAGATCGATGCAGCGGATTCATGGGTTCCTCCCAGGACTACAGTAATTCCAGCGTAGTCCTGGTGGGAGCACCAATGGATTTTACTGTCAGTTTTCGACCAGGGACTCGTCAGGGGCCCCAATCAATTCGGCAGGTATCCATTGGGTTGGAGGAATACAGTGTGATGCTGGATCGCGATTTGGCTGATTATGCCTATTACGATGCTGGCGATGTTGCCATTCCCTTTGGTCATGTACTGGAAAGCTTAGAACGCATCAGTAAGGTGGTTGGCAATATTGTTCAGGACGATAAATTCCCCCTGGTGCTCGGGGGCGAACACTTAGTCAGCCTGCCAGTGATTGAGCAAGTGGTTAAGAAACACCCTGGACTTAAGGTACTTCACTTTGATGCCCATGCGGACTTACGCCAGGATTACATGGGTCAAACCCTTTCCCACGCTTCCGTCATGCGAAGGGTGACAGATCTGGTGGGCAGCCAGAATATTTACCAGTTTGGCATTCGTTCCGGTACCCGGGAGGAGTTCGACTATGCCCGAGGAAATACCCGCATGTACCCCGGAAAGGTTCTAGAACCTTTAAAACAGGTGCTGATGGAGCTTAGCGGCCATCCGGTGTATATAACCCTGGACATCGATGTGGTGGACCCTGCCTATGCCCCGGGAACCGGTACCGCAGAACCAGGTGGTTGTTCGTCCGCAGAAATTCTGGAAGCTATTCATGTTTTGAAGGATTTAAATGTGGTTGGTATGGACTTGGTGGAGATCAGCCCAGTTTATGACCATTCTGAAAGAACGGCCTTACTGGGGGCGAAGCTAGTCCGAGAAGCAATCTTAGCCTTTGGCAAACCTAAGTAAAAGGGCAGGTTAAAAATTTCTGGTATAAAAATTAAAATAATATTTGACTTCTGAGATCACTTTTTGTATACTAATCAATGTCAGTGGGCAAAACGCTGGCTGCGATTGGAGCTGTGGTGTAGTGGCCTAACATGCCTGCCTGTCACGCAGGAGAACGCGGGTTCGACTCCCGTCAGCTCCGCCACTTATAATGCCTCGATAGCTCAGTTGGTAGAGCAGCGGACTGAAAATCCGCGTGTCGCTGGTTCGATTCCGGCTCGAGGCACCATATTAAATTTTGAAGTGCGGAAGTGGCTCAGTGGTAGAGCATCGCCTTGCCAAGGCGAGGGTCGCGGGTTCGAATCCCGTCTTCCGCTCCATTTTCTATATCTGGCGGCATGGCCAAGTGGTAAGGCAGAGGACTGCAAATCCTTTATCCCCAGTTCGAATCTGGGTGCCGCCTCCAGTAAACTCCTGGGTTTATTAAACTCGGGAGTTTTTTGCATTTATATTAGAAAAATATATCTCTTAGATGATATTGTAATATGCATAATAAAAATTAAAGCGTCTCTTTGCGAGGCGCTTTAATCATTTGTAGAATAGACAATTTTATTATTACTAGCTTTTTGGGTAATTAGGGGATATATTTTGGTTCTTTCAGCGGGTAAGTAAATATAAATGACACCTGACCAGAGGTGTCATTTTAGCATGTAGAAATTATAAAATTTCTTATGCTTTAGGATACCTTAAGCTGATTTTCTTAAATCGTTGGTAGGCACATCAAAGCTTAATACTTTGCGGTTGCAGGCTACTACACAGCTGCCGCACTTAATGCAATCTGGATCTGTTAGTTGGCCGTTTTCATCCACGTTGGGAACAAGGCCCATTGGGCAGGCTTTGGTGCAAAGGCCACAGTTGGTGCATTTATCACTATTGATAAAGAGCGGCATTTTACCTTTACCGAACCAACTAGCCAATGTTCCCATAGGGCAAATATGGCACCAACTTCTGGGATGAACTGTTAGGGCCAATAAAATACCCACAGCGGTGGTAATAGTCAGTAGACGTACAAAGGCCATACCCATACCGTACCAGTCGCCCCAAGCAAGGTAAAGCTGAGAGCCTAAAACGACGAATATTAAACCTAACATAAAGGAACGGAGCTTATTTGATCGCAACCAACTGGGAACTGGTTTTCCTTGATTAAACTTCTGGAAGAAAACATCATAGAAGGCACCTCGTGGACACATCCAGTCACACCAGGAGCGACCACTAAAGAAGGACATACCAACTGCCCCAATCATACATAATAATAGAAGAAAACCCGCTGGTGGATAGACCCAACCGGCTCCAATTACTGCTGGTAACACGATCCAAGTTATAGCTTGCCTACGAACACGTTTTAATAGTGCTATGTTTTTCATAGTACTACCTCCTCTTTGCAATTTGAATAATCATGATGATAATACTAATATAATTTATTTATATTACGCTGTCAATATTAAAATGCGTAATAATATTATGTCAAATATATGACAATTTTTTTTCCAAGTTAGAAGGGAAAAGTCCTATAGAATGTCGAAGTGATAAATATCACAAATCCTATTTTTTAGGGGTGTTATAGATGCTGGAAACCTGTAAACGGTGCCGCTATGGGGTGGAGATTATCCGGGGAGACTACAAATGTGAGAAGCAGGAGATTAAAATTCCCAGAGATGAGGCGTTGTATCCTTTTAGGCGGTGTGAATTGTTTAGTTTTAAAAACTGCCTAGTTAAAATTAAAAAAATACATGAAAATGCAGAAATACCGAAAAAAGCCACTTCAGAGAGTGCTGGTTTTGATTTACATACAATAGAAAGCTTTACTATTTACCCCGGGGAGCATAAATCCGTGAGGACCGGCCTGGTTTTTGAGCTGCCACCTTCCTATGCTATGCTGGTATACCCCCGCAGTGGAAACGCTAAGAAACACGGAATTACATTAAGTAATGCAGTTGGTGTGGTGGACTCTGACTATCGGGGCGAGGTTATGGTACTGCTGTACAATACAGGGGATCACGAGGTATCCTTTCAGGTAGGGGATAGAATTGCCCAGGCGATCATTCATGCATTGCCTGATATAGAATTAATTGAGTGTGAGGAACTCAGTGATACAAAAAGAGGTAAGGGTGGCTTTGGCAGTACTGGTCTATAATTTAATTATTTTTCAAAAAACCCTTGCGAAAGCTGTCAAACTATGATATATTTTATAAGCGTTGACAGTGCCTCGATAGCTCAGTTGGTAGAGCAGCGGACTGAAAATCCGCGTGTCGCTGGTTCGATTCCGGCTCGAGGCACCATAATTAATTTTAAAAGTGCGGAAGTGGCTCAGTGGTAGAGCATCGCCTTGCCAAGGCGAGGGTCGCGGGTTCGAATCCCGTCTTCCGCTCCATGTTCCATATTTGGCGGCATAGCCAAGTGGTAAGGCAGAGGACTGCAAATCCTTTATTCCCCAGTTCGAATCTGGGTGCCGCCTCCAATAAAAAATTTAAGCCATCTACTAATTAGTAGGTGGCTTTTTTACTATATCAGAAAGTATAAAAACTTTCCGACTTGCATAAGGGTAACTAAGGCTTACGCCGTCGCCTAAAGGCTCTCGTGCCCTATAGGGTATGGCGTAAGCCAAGTTTTCTTTACATGCTAACGTTTTTTCCGTTTAGCTGGTCTACTCTTTTGGCTGGTAATTCGAGGTTGGTTGAACACTTCTGGAAGATAAGCAGTGGGTGCAGCGGCGGTAACTGATTCGTTGATTTCCTTTATAACCTTAGAAACAATCTTTTGGTCTACGTTATTTTCTACCATGTCTATGGTGGAATCAAAAACTGGTAGTGTAGGCTTATGTTTGGGTCTTTCTGCTTTGATGATTTTAATGGGTGTCTTTACAGGTTCTTCGGTTTGTTGGTGCTTTTCAGGTTCTGATTTTTCAGGAGGAGAATAATTAGCAAGGGTAAGACCTGAAATTTGCATGTTTAGCGATGTGGCTTGGGCCAGGGTTTCTTCCAGTGCTAAAACCTCTTCGGGAGTGCCCCCAATACCCAGGGCCTTGATGGCATCCTCTTTCATTAATCGAACCCATTCGGCCACAACTTCCAGACCTTCCTGCAACTCCTTAAAACTTTTTTGAATTTGTTGTCCAATGTGTTTTTCAATTTCCTCCTGGCGGATGGAGAGGTTTAATACATCATTTCTTTCTGCTCTGGTTAATGAAGATAAGGGCTTGTCCAAACCCTTAATCCTATAAACAATTTGACGATACTCTTGGAACACTGAACAATACCCCCTATGCTGTTTTAATAAATTATTTCTCTAATGAAATGTAAAATCCTTCCAATTAAATAAAAAACAGTAAATAATTCCCATAAAAAACATAGGATTTAAGTTGTGTATAACGTAAGTGAAAAGGAATCCTTCTCGAAGAAATTTAGTGAGTAATGTAAAACTAATGGCAGTAGGTGCTATTGTTTTTCTCAAAAAATTCATTGGTTAACCATAACTTGGTTGTTGACTTGTCTATACTCCATATGCTATATTATTAATCGTCGGTAGGACATCTGTGCGGAAGTGGCTCAGTGGTAGAGCATCGCCTTGCCAAGGCGAGGGTCGCGGGTTCGAATCCCGTCTTCCGCTCCATTAAATTTTGGAGCTGTGGTGTAGTGGCCTAACATGCCTGCCTGTCACGCAGGAGAACGCGGGTTCGACTCCCGTCAGCTCCGCCAATAAGATATCAAAACAGATGTATTGACAAAAACCACCCTATTTGGTATATTAAATAAGCTGAATAATACATGCCCGGGTGGCGGAATAGGCAGACGCACAGGACTTAAAATCCTGCGGTTTCACGACCGTGCCGGTTCGACCCCGGCTCCGGGCACCAAGTAAATCAAGGTTTCACATGAATTAGGTCAGTGTATATCACTGGCCTTTTCTCTTTTCGGTGCCGAATCGGTGCCCGTATATCTCTTCGAGCTTTTCGGCGATCTCATTTTGCATGCTGGGAATTAGGTGAGAGTAAACATCTAAAGTTAAACTTATGGTTTGGTGTCCCAGGCGTTCCTGTACTTTTTTAGGGTTAATATTTTCAGCTAGAAGTAAGGTGGCGTGGAAGTGCCTTAAATCATGAAAGCGCAGGCCCGAAAGGCCAATTTTATCAACCAGAGCTTTAAAGCGATGGCTGACGGTGCCGGGGTCGGCTGGTGTGCCATCGGGTCTTGGGAATACTAGGTCGTGGTCCTGATATAGGTGCCCAAGCTTAAACCGCTCCTCCAGCTGTTTTTTACGATGGTCTTTTAGTAAGTTAGTTAAGAAATGAGGAATAATGATTTGTCGTCGGCTTTTCTTGGATTTTGGTTCGGTAAAAAATTTTCCCTTGTCGGGCAGCCTTTGCAAAGTATTTCGTACATAGAGAAGGTTTTTGTCAAAGTCGAGGTCTTGCCAACGTAAGCCAAGAAGTTCGCCTCTTCTCATACCGGTGAATACTGCTGAGATGATGATTATGTGGTCGGGGTGGTCTTTGGATGCCTGGATCATCCGGTCGATATTTGATAGGTCTGGCAGCTCGATTTCTTTTTGTTTGTTCTTAGGCGCCTGTACCGCATCTGCTGGGTTCCGGTTGAGCAGTTGCCATTGGACTGCGTGGGAGAGTGCTTCTTTTAATACCCGGTGATGGTATTGAACGGTTCTATTCGATAAGGTTTGCAGTTTTTGGGAGTAGTACCGTTGCAGATGCATGGGCTGAAGCTTTTCGATAATAATGGACCCGATGGATGGTATGATGTGCTTTTCGACTATTTTGCTGTAAGAGTAGTAGGTGGTAGGTGCCAGATTTGGTTTGCCGTAGTCTTCTAGCCAGCGTAGCATATAATCACCCAAACAGGTTTTAGATGGTTCGATATACTGGCCTGTCTCATATTCGGCTATGAGGCGGGCCATTTCCTTTTCTGCTTCTTTCTTTGTACCCTTAAAACCTCTCACCATTCGCTTCCGTTTGTTGGTTATGGGGTCTTTCCCCAGGTCAATAATAATTGTCCAAGAACTCTTGTGCCGCTTTTCTAAATGGCCGGGCATATCATCCCTCCTGTTTTAAAAGTTTCAACCTAAACCGCAGCAGCTGCTTAGTGACATTAAAATGGTCTGCTAATTCTTCTTTTTGAATTCCTTTGTCAATCGCATGCCGTAGTGCTGTGGCTGGGATTAAGTAATTAGCGGCCCAACGCAAAGCCTGATCTTCTGACTTGCTTAGCAACAGGCGGTTAGCGTAATGAAAGTATGTTCTGGGTGTGGCATAACCGGCGGTGGTGAAGTGATGACCTAGTTCCTCTGCCAAAATGCACCGAAGGCTTCTCGGGTTTTGGGATAAGGAAACGTCCAGGCCGATGACCGGCGGCATGCCCTCTAAACAGGTATAGACTGCCAATAGCGGAGGGGCAAACTCCCAATATTCAATTTTTATTCTTTCCTGAGCCGCAAGTTCAAATAGTCTGTCAGGCATAGATCCTCTCCGTTGCATTAATGGTCTTTTTTGTATTTGCGCATTAGGTAATCGATGAAATCCTCTAGGCTGCGCTGGGCTTCTGGGGGTAACTCTTTCATAGGGTCAAACTTTTGTTGTCCAGCTAGGGCGCTGAGTTCGATGAGTTTGTCCACTGGTGTGGGATCGTCGGTGCGTCCTAGCATATAATCTGTAGTCACCTTGAAAAAATCGGCAATTTTTTTTAGTGTTTCAAAATCCGGTTCCCTCGAACCTTGTTCATAGTTACTAACCTGGCCGCGAGTAAAACCGAGCTGTTGGGCCAGCTGTTCTTGTGTCAATTCATGCTTTGCCAGCAGTGTGGAACGAAGCTAAGGTATCAGAAACCCATTCCCCTGGGGGAGCCAGTGATACCCATAAAGCAGTTTCCACCTGTTTTAACAGTGAAGGAAGTTGCCGAACTTTTAAGGGTTTCTCGTTCTACCGTTTATGAGCTAATTAAGCAGGGGGAGCTACCCTACTTTCAAATTGGGAATAAGAAGAGATTTCAAACTGAACAAATTCTACAGTGGGTTGCTAGAAGGGAAGAAAGATAAGGGGGTGGGGCTGTGAAAAGGGCTTTTTTTATAGGAAAAGCCGGGGAATTTGTGTTGTTTTTACGTAGTATGAACCAGTTCCTAAGAATTCGAACCAGGTGTACCCACTGGTGGGAATCGGGGCGGTCCTACGGTATGGCTCAGGTGGAACCTGATGATTTTAAAAGGGAGGCGGTTTAGGTGTTAAAGGTAAACGTAGCGTTGGCAAATTTGCATGAGGCTTTGCAAGCGTGTGGGCTGGGTGAGGCGAAGGTGGTCATTAGCTGCCACAATCTTACACCGGGGGACAGCCAGATTAAGGCGAAGGAGCTGGCGGTCAGCGGTTTTGGGGAGCGGTTGGTGGAGGAGAACCAAGTTCACCGCTATAGTCATCGGCCCGGTGGTTTTTCCTGGCTGCAGTTGGAGGAGGAGCGGGCCAAGATCAACTTCTTTTATAACTTGAACAGTTTCTAGTTAGTGAGTAAGGAGGTTTTTTCAATGGCTGTGAAGTTTCATCGGGCACAGCGGAAGAAAGCAAAATTACGGTTGGGCATTGCGGGACCCGCTGGCAGCGGCAAGTCCTTCTCGGCTCTGCAGATGGCCTTTGGTCTGGGTGGGCCAGTGGCCATGATTGATACCGAGCGGGGGTCTGGGGAGTTGTACTGTCACCTGGGGGAATATGATGTTTGCACCCTGGAGGCACCCTTTACGCCGGAGAAGTATGTGGAGGCCATCAAGTCAGCCGAGGCAGCGGGCTATGGGGTGATTATCATTGACAGTCTGACCCACGCCTGGGCTGGTACTGGTGGGGTGCTAGATATCCACGGCTATGCTGCGGACAAGTCCGGCAATTCTTGGACCGCCTGGCGGCAGGTGACGCCCCGGCACAATGACCTGGTGGATGCACTGCTGCAGAGCAAGTGCCATATTATTGCCACCCTGCGGTCTAAGATGGAGCATATCCAGACCACGGAAAACGGGAAAACGGTCATTAAGAAGGTGGGGCTGAACCCCATACAGCGGGACGGGATGGAGTATGAAATGACCGTCTTTTTGGAAATAGACCACTCCCACATGGCCAGTGCCAGCAAAGACCGCACCGGGTTGTTTGATGGGCAGGTGTTTAAGCCAAACCGGGAAACGGGCCAAAAGTTATTGGCTTGGCTGGAGAGTGGTGTACCACAGGAGGCTGTTCAGGCAGGCAGTGGCTTAGGGGGTGCTGCATCGGTTGGACATGTTTCTACTGGTGGACATGGGGAAGGTACTGCTAAGCTGGGCAGCCGGCAGGAAAGTCTGGGACTTACCACAGCCGGGGCCAATGGGGCAGCCACAAAGGGGCCAGAGCTTAACAGCACAGCAGGCAGAGAGGTTACCGGGAGCAAGACAGTGGGGCAGGGGGCTGAGGTGATTGATTTTCCACCTGCTGGACCCCTTGTGGCACAGGGGCCTGGTAGTGAGGCATGGGAAGCTCTGTATGGTGGCACTGGTAAAGAGGCAACCCAGTCCAGTCAAACTGCAGCAAGAGGCCAGGGCAAGGGCAAAGGCAAAGCCCAAGAACCGAAACCACCTGTCAGCAGCCATCAGGAAGAAGACCCCTTTTGGAGTTCCCTGGATACCCTAACACCTCCCCCGGCTAGGGCTGCTGGCGGTAAAAGGAGGCTCTTTTAGTGGGGTACACGGAACACAGCTTGTTTCCTAGAGAGAACCCAGAGTTGGCCGGAGTTTGTTTTCAAGGTGTTTTACAGGTGCTGGAAAAGGAACGACAACGGCGGGGTCAGGACTATCGAAATGAATTACCCACTGGCCAGAGAAAAGTGCAGGAGATTGAGGAGGCCATCGGACAGTTAAAGGTGCTGTACCGGTTGGCGGTGGAGCCTAGAAAATAAAGAAAGCCGCTTGGTCGGGAACTTCCCTGCCAGGCGGCACACAAAATATCTCAAATATTATTATGGAGGCTTGACCCATGAAAATCAAGAAGCTAGGGGTACAAAATTTCCGTAATCATATAGATACTGATTTGTTGCTAGATAAGGTGAATTTTTTTATCGGCCATAACAATGCCGGGAAATCCACCATATTGGCTGCCCTGGTGTAGAAATTCGCCGACAACTGAATAACCCCGCTCCCATCTGCCGGTCAGACTTCGGGTGCGGGGTGCTCAGTTTCACGTTAGAACGCAAATCAAAGACTTTGGTGATGGTTTTAGAAGCCTTTTTGCTAAGAAGGTTTGTCTTGATAAACTCCCGATTAAACAAAGAAATGACGCCGCTATGCTTGGGGGAATCTAGCTCTCTGGTGGCCAACAAGGCCCGGATGGCATAGAAGGCAGCGTAATAATAACGGTTGATGGCACTGGCAAAGGAATCCCTTTCTAACAACAACTCTGCATCCTCAAAGGTCTTTTCGGCCTTCTCCAGCCGCCAGAGAACCAGGTCTTTAATCATAAACGCACACCTTCTTCCTGCAGATTACGGAAGAAGAGACTCTGGCGAAAGATAGGGTAGGTAAATTCATTTTGGCTTTTTAGCACAATGGAAATAAACACATTATATTTCAGATTGATCTCAACCTGTGTATCTAAAATAATTTCCTTTGCTAGT
Source organism: Desulforamulus reducens MI-1 (assembly GCF_000016165.1). Taxonomy (GTDB): domain Bacteria; phylum Bacillota; class Desulfotomaculia; order Desulfotomaculales; family Desulfotomaculaceae; genus Desulfotomaculum; species Desulfotomaculum reducens. The sequence goes on from NC_009253.1 coordinate 539,868, forward strand.
TCGTTCTTATTTTTAAGAACAATCAGTACATCAATATCGGAATCCGGTGCAGCAAGGCCTTTGGCCACTGACCCAAAGAGACGCATTTCCACAATGTTATCTGGCAGCTTAAGGCGGAGTTCCTGACAAAAAGCTTCCAGGGCTTGTGTGATATTGACAGGTAATTGGTCCATTTGAATCCCCCCTGTGCTCCTTTCTATCATATTACCATCTTTTGTTTTTTTAGTCACTGCGGACAGAATTGCTTATAAAGAAGGGTGAAAACATGGTTTTTGATATAAAGCAACTAACCCCAAAGGAACAACTTATCCTCTCCCTCATCCCCACCGGCCATCAGCAGGCAGCTAGCCGAGCAAGCCTTGCTAAACTAACCGGGCTGCCCGAGCGGGAAGTGAGGGAAATCATCAGCGGCCTGGTGGTGAAACATGGCCTGCCCATCGGCAGCTGCACAGAGCCCACGGTGGGCGGTTATTTCATCATCCAAGACGAAGCAGACCTGGAGGTGGCCACCCGTCACCTGCTGCCCAGAGCCAGGGCCATTATCCGCCGCACCCGGGCTTTGGAGAAGATTGCCCAGGAGAAATTCAGCCGCCAGCTTAAGCTGGTGCTGGAAGACTAAGGAGGCTCAAAGGGTGTCGGGTTGGATTAAGCTCTGGCGGAGAACCCTCGACCACGGGCATTTCCATATGCCCGACAGCTGCTTTAAGCTGTGGGTCTATTGCCTGCTAAAAGCAGCCCCCTTCGCCACCGGCGAGCTGGCCGCCGGGGAGCTTTATCTGAGCTATAAGGAAATTCAACAAAACCTGGGGCAGCAGGGCAAAACCATCAGTAAAAGCACCATCGCCGCTGCCCTGCGGTTTCTGCAAAATCAGGGCTACCTGGTGGTACAGGCGGCCCCACTGCAGGGTATGAAGGTGAAGGTTTGTAGTTGGCAGCGGTACCAGGCCAGGGAGGAAGGAAACTCCTCCGAGGGTGCAGGGGAGGGGGATAGCCAAAACCTTTCCACGGTACGAGCAGAATTGCTCCCTAGTACTGCTACAGTACCAATGGAATCGCCCCCTGGTACTCCTACAGTACCAGAACCTTCCCTCACTGGTACGCTAGGAGTACCAGCAAAGGCCTCCACTGGTACTGCTACAGTACCAGCTTGGTACTCTGAGAGTACTAGCACTGGTACTCCCACAGTACCAGTAACAGCCCGCGAGGCCAGTCGGGAAGCGGCCTACGGGACGCCCAAGAATATAGGTAAGAATACTAAAGAATATGGGTATAAGAATACCCCCCAAACCACCCATAAAATAAATTTTGATAAAAGGACTACCCTCCGGGACATTTTAGACCAGTTCCCCAGATACAGCAGCAGGCAGACGGATACCCTTCGGGACTACTGGCAGCTGGTTAGCCAGACCAGAAAGCACCGAAATATCTCACCCTCCATCGTCGCAAAACAGATGAACCAATGGGAACAGTATCCGGCGGAAATAGTCCTGGAAGCCATCACAATTCATCTAACCCGCCACCGGGATAAACGGGAGGAATACACCACCGGTATTATGAGACGGTTAGTCCAGGAACAAGAAAGGGGAGGGGGTAACCCCAAAGGAGGTAACACCAGTGGAAACCATCGAGAAAATACTGAACAAATTATCCCCAGCCGACCCACCAGCCGCTATGCCCATCTGGTCCAGGATAGCTAGGGAAAGGCAGGCCGCTAAGAAACAGCAAAGTGAACAGGGAGCCACCCAGCCCCAGCCCTCTACCCTAGAGGAGCCGCAGTACCGCTGCAGCAAATGCCGGGACCTGGAATTTGTCCCTGTGGGTGACGGTGTATTTACCTACTGCGAGTGCCGCAAGCAACGCATGCTTGAACGCCGCATCAAAAGCAGTCACATCGACCCGGCCTTTACCGGGGCCACCTTTGAAAATTACAAACTATTACCCCACAACACCAAAATGCTGGCAATGGCCCGGAAATATGCCGCTGAGTTTGAAACCATTCGTAAAGAACGAAACAACAGCCTGGGTTTTCTGGCCCAAATGGGGGAAAGCAGCATCAAAGAAATCCGAGACCCGGTGCAGCGGGCTGCGGTGAAGGCCCAGCATAATTCCTACGGTCTGGGAAAAACCCACCTGCTCTCGGCAGTGGCCCTCACCCTACTACATAGTGGTGTCCAGGTGCTGCTGGTGAATGATGCGGATATTGTGGCGGAGCTGCGGCAGGGGCAGTTTGCCGAGGATAGCCAGCACTTTGAAAAACTCATCGGCAGCATTGAACGGGTGGAGCTTTTAATCTGGGACGATCTGGGCAAGGCCAAGACCACCGAATGGGTGCTAAACCAGTATTACCGCATCATCAACTACCGCTACCGTATGGGCCTGCCCACCTGCTTCACCAGCAACGAAGACATGGATACCCTGGCGGAAAAGATCGGTGATGCCACTGCCAGCAGGCTTTATGCCATGTGCAGGGGCAGGCTGCTGCTCTGCGAGGGGCCGGATTACCGGCTGGCTTGAGAGGTGAGAAGTGAGAGGTTGGAGGTGAGAAGTGAAAGTGAGGGGGGGCGGGAAGCTGGCGGATTAGGCTGGAAATGTTGTGGAGTTGGTGGTTATTCTGTGGATAACTTGTGGATGGATGGTGGATAACCCTATGTAGCTTCTGATAATAGAGGCTGAGTCGCTTAACAGGTGAAAGGGGCTTCTAAAATAAAACGGGTAAAAGCGTGCTTGAATAACACAAAATAAGGAGAGGGGGGTCACAGTATGCACTTTACCGTCCCTGGCAGACCGGTACCCAAGTATCGGCCCAGGGTGGGCAAGCATGGGAACATCTACACACCGCAAAACTGCCGAGAGTATGAAAGGACCGTGGGGCTTTATGCCAGCAATGTTTTCCCCCAGCCCCTTACGGGACCGGTGACGTTGGGGGTTAAATTCTACTTTAGCCGACGTCCCGGTGATTTGGACAACTATGTGAAGGCCATCAGCGATGGGCTAAACGGCATTGCCTGGCAGGATGATCGACAAGTGGTGAAGCTCTTTGCCAGCCTGAAGCGGGGTAGCCCAGAGCGGGCGGAGGTGGTAGTGCAGCGGATTGGAAATGATTGACAAAGCACAGAAGGGAGTATAAACTATGCGACAAGCAGACTTTAAAGCACGGATCAAGAAAATTGAGATCGCCAATCGGACCCTGACCGATGGCTGGGCACAGGCCATCCGAGTACTGCTGGACGATATCGAACTAACGGATGAGAATTTACTGGAGCTAAAGCAGTTTCGCCCCAACGAGCCGGTGATGGTGCAGATTAACCCAGTGCAGGTGAGCCTCTTGGATAAAGTCCCGGCTGCAGCAAAAACCGAGGATAGCCTGGATGAGCCGGAGGATGGTGGCCTCTTTCAGTTTATCGAAGGGGAACCGGAGGATTTACCGCCTGAGGCGGTGTCAAAGGAGTGGAATTTCGGTTGATTAAGTTAGAAGGTGACGAGGTTTGTACCTTATTTACGGCCCTGACGGTGGCGAAGAACTTCTACCAGGAGCGGGGGATGCTGGAGGAAGCCCAGAAGCACGAGGCCCTGTTTGACCTGCTGTTTCACTCCGCCTCCATTCAGGTGGAATTCGGGCCGGGGTTGACTGAAGCGGGTATGGCCAGCCTGCAGGAGATTTTACAGAGGCGCAGGCAGGGGATGGAGCGGGAAAGTAAGTTGGTTGAGTTTCCGGGGAGTAAACAACTGTAGAGGGGTAGAAAATAAACAGCCGGCCCAACGGGGCCGGTTTTGTGTTGGTAGAAAGGTTTTTTAGAAGTATAACAGCTAGGGCAGCCGTTACATTGGTAACTGTTAGGGGGAGCTGTTTATTTAGGAATACCAAAGTTGTTTACAGCTTTGCCGAGAATTATGTACTCTCCAAAGGTGCGACCACTGATGTTTATCGCATAAACCGACTTTTATTAATGTTTTAAGAGGAAAAATTTAAAGTTAGGCGAATGTTGTTAGAAAAATTGAATGAAGTTATGATAAAAGAGATTTGTTAGTTATGCTATTAGGTGAATTTGATTAAACGTAAAATGAGGCTAATAACTGGGAGTTGGTGAAAAAAGTGTTGGCTATAGAAGAAAAGATAAATGAAGTTGAGGAAAAAATAGATAAATGGCTTATTGACCGGCTGGATTCATCTATTCCGAGAAACAAGTATATATATCATTGTAATTTAGCTTTTATTGATATAGTAATTGATCAAAAAATACTATTTACACCATTTGAAAAACATTACTTGTTTTCTCTAAGCTACAATACGCATATTGCACATCTTAAATTAAAAGAAGAATTAAATTTCGATTATTCATTCGATCACGCTTTGTATGCTTTTGCATTTGACATGATTTTGCGGGGAATGCAATATTCAATGCTTTGTGATATTTTTCCATTACTACATTCAGGGAAAGCAACCATGAGAATTGAAGGGTCCAATATCTTTTTTGATGTTAGAAGCATTCCTAAAAAGAATTATAGGTATATCAGCGATTACAGCATTAGAAAGGCGTTAAGTTATACACTACAAACGGCAAATGGCAAATTTACCAATTGGGATGATGAAAAAATAGCAATGAAGCTTTCTGATTTATATATACACTTTTGGAACGAGAACATGATTTATAGCGATTATGAGCCATACTCACGTTTGGATTGGGGTGGTATTAGCTTTTTCTTCATTGTTGCATCTATGCGCAGGTTTAATAAATTGTATAAAAAAGATTTTGATATAGTATCTCTTGATTCTCAAAAAATGATGATATTATTGTCCCATAAAGGTGTAGAAGAACTTCGAGGATTTGTTCCAACAACGAATGATGAATTATATAAAATGGCCCTAGAGGATAACATTTATAAACCCATTGGAAAGGGTAGCTTTCCAAAGCTAAGCGTTTCCGAAGCCCCCTTAAATAGCACAAAAGATGGGTTTATCTTTGCGAACCCATTAGTAATATTATTCAATGATTCTTTAGAAACAAGATTTCTCAACTACTTGCGAAAAAGTGACAATGAAAGATATTTGAGAATAAAAGATAAAATAAAGGAAAGAGTAATCCCACTAATAATTGAAATGATAAAATATAAATTTCCCGAAACAGTTTCTATTCCTAATTTTCATGTTAAAATTCCGCTTAAAAAGAAGAACAAGAGGGAATGTGACCTTTTGATAGTAGATGAGTGTGGCTTTGCATTATATCTTGAAATAAAACATTTCTACTATCCTCAATCTTTTTGTGAAACAAAAAAAGTTGATGCAGAATTGACCAAAGCATTAGAAAAAATGCCTGATCAACTAAATGCAATTAGTGAGAATTGGGGAAATATTAAAAGTACATACCGTATTAATACCGAGCTAACAGAACTGCATGGCATAATAGTTTCCCATCGTTATTTGGGATATGATGTTGAAATAGATTTGCAAACTCCCATTGTAAGTGCTGCAAATTTGTATGAAAGCATAGCAGAAGCAAATAATTTACGAGAAGTTTTTTTAGGCTGTAAAGAAATTGATGATATATACCCAACTGTACGGTTCATTAGAAAGGAACTTTCTTGTTATTTTGCTGGCTACAATTTTAATCTTGAAATAGAATGCTTAGATCCGCTATTTGAAATCTCTTTGATAAAATCGTACAGAGAACAAATTTATAGAAATGTGACATCTACAAAACCAAAATCATTTGATAATATATCAGATTTAGCACATGCTTATTTAGAAGAATTCAAAAGTTAAAATTAAATTGATAAATTTTTGACATTTATCCTCGATGGAGCAAAACCGGGCCACCGCCCGGCCCGCTTCCCATAACTGCAACTGCAGCATGGGCAAAACTGCAGTTGCCGCCGAATCCCGGCCCCGCCGGACTGCCCCGGCTAGGTGCCGGGGCGTACTTCCTGGGGCTCCCGGTGGGCACTACGCTCTGCAGCGTAGTGGGCCAGCTCGGCCATTGCTACGAAGGCGATGTGCTTGCAGAGGGTGCCCCGGTAGACCACATCGGAGCAGCTACACCAGGCCCCTTTGGGGGAGATGGCCACGGTGTACTGCTTGCGGCCATACTTCACAAAGCCCCGTACATCCACACCCCGCTGACCAAAGACCCGATAACCCACTTCAAACTGCCAGCCAGCAGCAAGCCCCGCCAATGCCCGACTAAACCGACCTTCATCAACCTTACCCAGTAACTTTCTCAGCATACCTAACAACCTCCCATTTTCTTCGAGCACCACGGAGCCGGTGCCGGGGCTGTCAAGGGTGGAGGCGGATGCCGGAAAGCGGAGAAAAATTTAATGCTCCTGCTCCAGGTTTCCCGCCCCAAAGAGGAGCATAAAATTTTTCGCAGCGGCCCTTGATGGCCCCGGCATTGCCGCTGCAGCTTGGACAACCGTAAAGCTGGATTTTTCGGCACCATAAGAGTATGACCCGCAACAGGGGTGCCGGAAAATCCCGACGATGACAGGTGTCGTTGCACCAGCAGGAAGTCGTAGCAGCGGGGAGCAGCGGCAAAGGCGCAGTACAATGGAGAGACATGGGAGAGTCACCTTCAGTTGTGCACCAAAGGCGGAAGCCTCCCGGCCCCAAGCTTGGGGCGGGAGGTTTGGAGGGTTGGGGTTGACCGGCGGCAGCTGCCGCCAGGGTGGGCAGCCCGCTCCACGTGCAACCGTAAAGTCGCTGCAGCGGCAGCAGGACCCTAAAGCAATACGAGCACTTTGCCGCAGATCGCTGACCCCAGAGGTTACCCCTTGACACCAAGCCCTATGCTACAGTAAAATAATACCAAGTCGACCGGACATTTGTTCCTGTCGGCTTTTTTATTTTGTACGGAGCGGGCCTGCTACCGATAAAACCAAAAGGAGGAATGGACAATGGCAGTGGTAAAACAACCCTATTCCTGCAGCATTAAGCTAAGATACCAAAAAGGCGTTAATGCCAGCGGAGATCCTATCTTTGTCAACACTACCTATTCCAAAGCGAAGGTAACAGCCACCGACCAAGACCTCTATGATGTGGCTACTGCTATCAACAGTTTGCAAAACAGCGCCCTGCTGGGTGTATATCGGGCAGATGACAGCGAGTTAATTAACCAATAAGGGGTAAGCTACTGAGTTAATTTGGATGATTTAAGAAGAATAGGAGGTATGCACCATGACCAAAACATTGGAGCTAATCTTCGTCAACGTGGCTGGTGATAAGGTAACCCTGCGTGTTAACGATCCCCGAGATGACTTGCAGGAAGCCGAGGTTAGAACTGTCATGGATACGGTGGTAGCCAAGAACGTTTTCACAAGTACCGGTGGTAGTCTAACCGGCGTTGCCGGTGCTAGACTGGTCACCCGAGATGTGGCAGAACTGAACATTCTTTAGTAGTAACCAGGGAGGGAGGCGGCTGCCTCCCTTTTTGGTCCTATATCGAAGGAGGAAAAGCGATGGAGGAACTTTTTAAACTAGCCTCGAACTACGGTTTCCCAATGGTGGTGGCGGGTTACCTGCTGCTCCGCCTGGAACCCACTATTCGGGACTTGCAAAAAAGCATTAACCTCTTAAGCTTTATCATTGCTCGACAGAGCAATATGGACATGAAAGAGCTTAACGAACTAATCAACAACAGCTAGGGAGTGGGAACTGTGGAAGTTATTAAGAAAGCCAGAGAGGGGCAGTACCTCTCTGCTCACTTCGCAGAAACTGAATTGGCCTGCCGCTGCTGCGGTAAGTTAGTAATCCACCTTGAATTAGTCTATAAACTGGAAGACCTGCGCCGTCTGCTTGATAAGCCCGTACTGGTCAACAGCGGCTACCGCTGCCCGACCAACAACCGTGCCGTGGGTGGGGTTGTTAATTCCTTTCACTCAAAAGGAATGGCAGCAGATATTCGAGTGCCCAGAATGGCAGTAAAGGAAATTGCTCACTTAGCAGAAAAAGTGGGGTTTGGTGGAATAGGGATTTATGCTAGCCAGGTACATGTAGATGTCAGGGACTATCGGACTAGGTGGGAAGGATAGCTATACAAGGTATCAAATGGCATCTGCCTCATGGGGCAGGTGCTTTGTTTTTCCCATTATCTCCAAATAGAATCTAAAAAGATTAAGTTAAAAAGGTAAAGATTATTATTGCCTTCCTAAAGGGAATTACACAAGTTTGCTTGAATAAATATAGTGTTTATCTTGCGAAGTTTGCAAAATAAAGCTTATTTACTCAAATCAATTTTACGTGCATAAACGGTCCATTTTTAAATACAGGGCTTATTGTAACAATAATTGGAGAAAGGGTGAAGAAGAGGCTTGAAAGCATCCGAAACCAAATTACAGGCAATTATTGAAGGCAACAAACAATACATAGTCCCTCTGTTCCAAAGAACCTATAGCTGGGAGAAAAAAGACTGGGAAATGCTCTGGAAGGATATTATGGAACTGCTTGAGGAAGACAACCCCCGCAGTCACTTTATCGGTTCCATCGTAACCATGCCTGCGGCCTCCGTACCCGAAGGAGTACCCAAATACCTTTTAATCGATGGTCAACAGCGTCTAACCACCATATTTATACTCTTGGCAGCACTGCGGGATAAAGCCACGCAATGTAAACAAACTCTATTAGGCGAAGAAATTAACAACACCCTACTGGTAAATCCCTATAAAAGTGGGCTGGATCACTACAAATTACAACCGACCCAGGTAGACCGAGCATCTTTTCATAACATCATAGACGACAATTCCATAAGCTCCGTGGATAAAATTACAGGGGCTTATCAATTTTTTGAGAGAAAGCTAAAACCTGAACACATTGATGCAGAGAAAATAAAAGATATCATTACCGGGAAGCTATCCATTGTTAGCATCGTACTAGACCCGGATGATAACCCTTATCTGGTATTTGAAAGTCTAAACGCCAAAGGGCGCCCCCTTACACAATCGGATTTAATTCGTAACTATTTCTTCATGCGAATCCATGTCAGTGAACAAGAAAAAATATACCACCAATATTGGAAACCGATGGAGGAAGCATTGGGTGAAACCCTTACCGAATTCATCCGGCATTATCTCATGAGAAATGGTGCCAATGTGAAACAAAGTGATGTCTATTTCTCCCTCAAAGAGATAATCAATCGGGAAGATGCCCTCACTTACCTAAAAGTATTGTCTCGCTATGCCGGCTACTATGAAAAATTGTTAAACCCCATGAAAGAAGAAAAGCTAAACCTCCGCAAGGCCCTGCAGCGTATCAATTGCATCGAAGTCAATACCGCCTACCCGTTCCTATTAAACTGCTATGAGGACTATTTCAATCAAGTAATCAGTGCAGATGAATTTTACGAGGTGCTGAAGACCATCGAAAATTTTGCCATCAGAAGGTTTGTCTGTAACGTACCAACAAACACATTAAATAAAATATTTCCTGCCCTTTACAATCAGGTACTAGCTAAGAAAGCCGAATCCTTTGCCAGTGGAGTAAAAGACATTTTGCAAACAAAGGGTTATCCTAAGGATGTGGAATTTACAGCTCGCCTGCAAGATGTTAAGCTCTACGGCAGCGGTGATCGTGCCGTGAAAGCTAAATTAATTTTAGAGACCTTCGAAGAATCTTATCAGCATAAAGAACAAGTACCGCTAGATGATTGTAGCATTGAGCATATCATGCCCCAAACCCTTACAGAGGGCTGGCAAAGCTACCTGGGTGAAGACTGGGAACTCACTCACGAGTTACTCCTGCATACCATTGGTAACCTGACCCTAACCAAATATAATTCCGAGTTGTCTAATCTGGACTATAACAGCAAGAAGCAGCTTCTCCAGGAAAGTCACTTAGAAATCAATAAATTCTTCCAAGATGTAGACACCTGGAAGAAAGAAGACATCAAAAAACGCTCCGAGCACCTGGCAGAGTTAGCACTGCAAATCTGGCCCTACTTTGGTGAAGCCGGAAGTGAGCCAACCAATCAAACTGGCATTACCGGTACAACCCCCACCGGGCTATGGATACTGGGGCAATACTTTACAGTGTCTTCCTGGCGGGACGTTTTAGAGCAGACCCTAAATACCATTGCCGAGCTAGAACCGGAAAAAATGGACTTAATCATGCAACAATTCCCACGGTTTGTAGGACCCGATAAAAACAAGTTCCGTGCCATACGTACCCTGAAAAACGGGACCTTTATAGAAGTGAATTTGTCGGCTAAAAGTATCGAGAGATTCTGTTTTCAAGCACTGCAAGCTGTGGAGTTATCGAATGACGATTGGAAAGTGGAGATAGCTTAATATGACGACCTATTACCATGCCAAATACTTAGCCCACTCATTAAGCCTGCAATCCACCACAGATTCACTGGGAAAACTAACCCACTCAATGGCCAATGCCCGGGTGGATTTAAACCCCCACCAGGTGGATGCCGCTTTATTTGCTCTGCGCTCCCCGCTCTCCAAAGGGGTGATCATGGCCGATGAAGTTGGCCTGGGCAAAACCATAGAAGCAGGTCTGGTTCTATCTCAGCGGTGGGCAGAAAGAAAACGTAAAATACTGCTCATCTTACCGGCTACCCTCAGAAAACAATGGCAGATGGAGCTGGAAGAAAAATTCTTTCTGCCCACGTTAATCCTGGAATCTGCTTCCTATAATTGCTTACGCAAAGAGGGTATTACAAAACCCTTTGAGCGGCAGGATGCCATCATCATTTGTTCTTTCCACTTTGCTGCAGCCCGGGCCGAAGAACTTCGCCAAGTGTCCTGGGATCTGGTAATCATCGATGAAGCCCACCGGCTGCGTAATGTCTATAAAACATCAAACAAAATGGCCCAGTCCATTAAGACAGCGGTCTCCCACGCACCGAAACTATTGCTAACGGCTACACCGCTGCAAAACTCCCTGCTGGAGCTCTATGGGCTGGTTAGCGTCATAGATGATCATGTTTTTGGGGACGTCAAAACCTATCGGGACCAATTTATACACGAATCGGACGAAGAGCAGCGCAACCACAAATTAAGGGAAAGGCTCAAAGCCCTTTGCACCCGAACCCTACGCAAACAAGTACTGGAATATGTTCGCTATACCAAAAGAATTCCCATTACTCAGGAGTTTTTGCCCAGCGATGCTGAACAACGACTCTACGAAGAAGTCTCGGACTACCTACAGCGGCAGATTTTATTGGCACTGCCAGCGGGACAAAGAAGCCTGATGACCTTAGTGCTGCGCAAACTGCTGGCTTCCTCCACCTTTGCCATTGCCGGTGCTCTGCGGAAGCTAATTAACCGACTAGAAGATATGGAAGCGGATGCCGTGATGCCCGACATGTCCGAGGACTTTGAAGGGCTGGATGAATTGGCAGATGAATGGAATGGCGACGCGGAACCCCAAGAACGTATGGATCCCAGTCAAATTCGCCAGGAGCTGGCGATTCTGCGTAGCTATGCGAAATTGGCCGAAAGCATCCAACATAACGCCAAAGGAGAGGCTCTACTGGTAGCTTTGGAACAGGCCCTAGACCAAGCCACCACACTGGGTGCTGCCAACAAAGCCGTCATTTTTACGGAATCCCGCCGTACCCAACAATATTTGCTGGAAATACTATCTGCCAATGGCTACGATGGACAGATTGTACTTTTTAACGGTTCAAACAGCGATCCCCATTCCAAGCGTATCTTTAAGGAATGGCTGCAGCGGCACCAGGGACAGGACATTATTACCGGCTCCCCCACAGCAGATATGCGAGCCGCCCTCATCGAAGAATTTCGGGAGCGGGGTACCATTTTGATTGCCACAGAATCCGCCGCCGAAGGTGTTAACTTGCAATTCTGTTCCCTGGTGGTGAATTATGACCTGCCCTGGAATCCCCAACGCATCGAGCAAAGAATTGGCCGCTGTCACCGTTATGGACAAAAATACGATGTTGTGGTGGTCAATTTTCTCAACAAACGCAACGCAGCGGACCAGCGGGTGTATCAACTGCTGGCAGAAAAATTTAGACTATTCGATGGAGTTTTTGGAGCCAGTGATGAGGTATTGGGAGCCTTAGAATCCGGTGTGGACTTAGAAAAGCGCATTGCCCAGGTTTACCAGGAGTGCCGCACCCAGGAGGAAATAACCCTGGCCTTCGATGCATTGCAAGCAGAATTGGAAGGCAACATCTCCCACCGCTTGGTGGAAACCCGCCAGGCCTTACTGGACAACTTTGATGAGGATGTCCATATGCGCCTGAAAATGCACCAGGATAACACCACCCTGAAACTCTCTGAACACGAAGAAAAATTACTGGCACTGGCTAGGCTGGAGCTGGTGGGACAAGCAGATTTTCTACCCGAAGCACCCCGGTTCTATTATTATGGACCAGACGCACCGAAGGGCCTGTACCACCTGAACTGGAAAGAAGCGGAGAAGTATGGAGATACCTTCTTCCGCCCGGAACACCCTCTGGCTCGAAAAATCATAGAAGGTGCCGCCCAAAGGGAACTTTCCCTGGCCCACCTGGAGCTAAATTACTCGGACTATGGTGCTATCATCAGTTCGGTCCAGTCTCTAAGGGGACAATCCGGTTGGCTGCAGGTAACCAAATTGACGGTGGAAACACTGGAAAAGGAAGAATTTTTAATCTTATCTGGTTGTAACGAGCAAGGTGATGCCATCGATGAAGAAACCTGCCAAAAGCTTCTCAAACTATCGGCCAGTGTAAGAAAGAAAGAGGTTCAGCAAACTTCACCCAATCAACTAGAGTCCCTCAAACAAAAGCTCATTAAAGAACGTCTAAACCTTGTGGAAGCCCGCAACGCCCAATTCTTTGACGAAGAGGTGGCCAAGCTGGACCGCTGGTCCGATGACTTAAAGTATGGACTGGAGCGGGAAATCAAAGAATTGGACAAAGAGTTAAAGGAACTCCGCCGTAAAGCCACCGTGGCCGTTTCCCTGGCAGAAAAGCTGGCTGCACAAAAGGAATTAAAAATACAAGAGAAAAAACGCACCCAAAAACGCCGGCAGCTTTACGATGCCCAGGATGAAATAGACGAGAGAAGAGACGAACTCATTGCCGGTATTGAGCGGCTCATGCTACAAAAACAAAAGGTAGAAGTGCTATTTACCATTAGCTGGACCATTCTATAGAAGCATCAAAGAGAAAGTAGGAAGGAAGAAAGCCATGACCGATTCAGTAAAAATGGATTTGCGATCCCAGGATTTATTGGGTGAGCGAATTCAGCAACTAAAGAAGCTATTTCCCGAAGTATTTGCAGAGGGAAAAATAGATTTTACCCGTTTAAAACAAGCCTTAGGGGAAAACCTGGATACGGAAAGGGAACGCTACGGTTTATCCTGGGCGGGTAAAAGTGAAGCCATTAAAAATATCCAAACCCAAAGCCACGGTACACTGCTGCCTGTGCCGGAGGAATCAGTAAACTTTGATACCACAGAAAACCTCATTATCGAAGGAGATAATCTGGAGGTCCTGAAACTCCTGCAAAAGAGTTACCACGGTAAGGTGAAGATGATTTACATTGATCCCCCGTACAATACGGGTAACGAGTTTATTTATCCTGATAATTTTAAGGAAGGTTTGGAAGATTATCTGCGCTATTCCGGGCAGGTAGATGGGGATGGCATTAAACTAAGTACCAATACCGAGACGGAAGGGAGATTTCATTCTAAGTGGTTAAATATGATGTATCCTCGGCTTTTCTTGGCAAGGAATTTGCTGAGGGAGGATGGGGTTATTTTTGTTTCTATTGATGATAATGAAGTTAAAAACTTAAGAAGTATTATGGATGAAATATTTGGTGAAGAAAACTTTGTTAGCCAATTTATCTGGAATACTGAGGGTCATACAGACAACCAATTTCAAGTTAAGGTAAATCATGAATACATTGTTCTCTACGCTAAGAATCAATTGATTGTTTCACTAGGTTATATAATAGATCCGAATACGAGAGGACAAAGTAACTTGTGGAAAGGATATGCGGAAAACTCTATTACTAAAAACGGAGAAGCCAATCCTCCAAGCGAAGTTCTATTACCTTCTGGGTTCCCCTGTGTTGCTGAAAAAATTGATCTTGATGCAACTGATGTAAGTTCAGAATTTTATAAGGAAGTAAGTGAACTGGGTTATATTTCAAGACAGATAACCCAAAAGTATAACATATCCTATCCAATAAGAAAAAAGCGTATGATTGTGGAGGAAGGTAAACTTGTAGAAGATTGCTTAGTATTCAGTGGATGGGCAAATGTTAATAAATTAAAAGAGTTTATTAAGAATGATTTTAAGCCGTTAGATGATGAAGATGGAAATTTGTTAGAGTTCTACCTTTCAGAGCGAGGTGTAATCTACTATAAAAAGAGTAGGGAAAAGGCCCGTAATATACTTTCTGTTCTAAGGAACATGGGTACGACTGAACAAATGAGGTCAGAATTAGAAAGATTAGGCATTCTTTTTCAATACCCAAAACCAAAAGAACTTTTACAATATCTAATAAAAATAGGGTCAGCAGAGGGAGAAATAGTACTGGACTTTTTTGCCGGCTCTGGAACTACTGCCCATGCAGTACTAGATCTAAATGCTCAAGATAACGGAAATCGCAAATTTATTCTAGTCCAGCTCCCGGAACCAACCAATAAACCAGACTACCCAACCATTGCCGACATCACCAAAGAACGTGTCCTCCGTGTTATATCCAAACTAAACGAAGAAGACCAAAATAAACTAGACTTCGATGGTAAAAAGCAGGACCGTGGCTTTCGAGTCTTTAAACTAACCTCCAGCAACTTTAAAATATGGGACGGTAACGAAGCATCCATCGATCCTGCCCAATTGGAGCAGCAGCTCAATATGTTTACTGACAACCTGGTTTCTGGCCGCACACAATTAGATATTCTCTACGAAATTCTACTGAAAGCAGGCTACCCTTTAACCTCCAAAGTAAATAAAGTAACCGCCGGGGCTCAGGAATTTTATTCAGTTGATGAGGGCTTACTTTTAATCTGCCTGGAGAAAGAAATTCAAAAAGAAACCCTGCAAGCCATGATGGAACTGGAGCCGGTTCAGGTGGTCTGTTTGGATGTGGCTTTCCAGGGCAACGACCAACTGAAAACCAATACCGTACTGGAAATGAAATCCCACAAGATCATCTTCCATACGGTATAAGGGGTGGAGACCATGAAGATAAAATTTGACAGCAACCAGCAGTACCAACTGGATGCCATCCAAGCCATCGTAGATGTGTTCAAGGGACAACCCCGCTCCCAGGGCAAATTTGAAGTGGACCTAATGGGTCTCTCCAGCGGTATGTTTAACGAACTGGGTGTGGGGAATCACCTGACCCCGGATGAAGATACCATCCTGGCGAACCTAAAAGAAATCCAGGAGCAAAACGGCATCCCCCAGGCTGAAGCATTGGACGGCATGAACTTCTCGGTGGAGATGGAGACCGGCACAGGGAAAACCTATGTTTACCTCCGTACCATTCATGAACTTTACGCCCAGTATGGTTTTACCAAGTTTATTATCGTAGTGCCCAGTGTGGCCATTCGGGAAGGGGTACTCAAGAACCTGTCCATTACCAAAGAGCATTTTCAGGGCATTTATGGCAATCAACCCTTTGACTACTGGGTGTATGATTCCAAAAGGGTATCGTCCTTGCGTCAGTTTGCCAGTTCAAATCAACTACAAATATTGGTTATCAATATCGATGCCTTCAATAAAAAAGAAAATAACGTCATCCATAAAGAAAACGACCGACTGTCTGGCCGCAAACCCATTGAATTCATCCAGGCCACCCAGCCCATTGTCATCGTGGATGAACCACAAAACATGGAAAGCACCCAGGCCAAAGAGGCCATCCAAAGCCTCAACCCCCTTTGTACCCTGCGCTACTCGGCCACCCATCGGCATATATACAACTTGCTTTACCGTCTGGACCCAGTGAAGGCCTACGATATGAAGCTGGTGAAACGCATTGAGGTGGATTCGGTACTGGAGGAAGATAACTTCAACCAGCCCTACATCCGGGTGGAATCCATCAAGGCCACCAAAACCAAGATCACTGCCAAACTAACCATCGACTGCAAGCAGGCCGATGGCGTTAAGCGGACCAGTGTCTCCATCAGCAAGAATGGCACAGATCTGTACGAACTCTCAGGTAACCGGGAACTTTACCAGGGCTACATTGTAGACCATATCGATGCAGGTAGTCAGTATATCGCCTTTACCAACGGAGTGGTTTTAAATACCGGCCAACAAATGGGCGGTTATAACGACGATATTATGAAGGTGCAAATTCGGGAAACGGTCAAGGAACACCTGGAGAAAGAACTCCACATTTACAGGAATCTGCCCGAGGGAAAACGCTTAAAGGTGCTATCCCTGTTTTTCATTGACAAAGTGGCCAATTATGACGATGCCGAAGGCAAAATCCGCCTGTGGTTTGAGGAAGTGTATCAGGAATTAGCCTTTAAACCCCGCTATCGAGAACTAAACTTACCACCTGTGGAGGCAGTCCATAGTGGTTACTTCGCCCAAAGTAAGGGCAAGGCCAAAGATACCAGCGGGAAAACCAAAGCAGATGACGAAGCCTACCAGTTGATCATGAAGGATAAGGAAAGGTTACTCTCCCTGGAGGAACCGGTCCGGTTTATCTTCAGCCACTCGGCCCTACGGGAAGGTTGGGACAACCCCAACGTATTCCAAATCTGTACCTTAAACGAAACCAAATCCGAGATGAAGAAGCGACAAGAAATCGGCCGGGGCTTGCGATTACCTGTAGATCAAACCGGTCACCGGGTCTTTGATACCACCATGAACCGTCTCACCGTCGTCGCCAACGAAAGCTACGAAGACTTTGCCCGTTCCCTGCAGACTGAAATCGAAGAGGAATGTGGTGTGCAGTTTGAAGGTCGCATTGATAATAAAAGACAACGCCGTACAGCTAACCTGAAAAAGGGCTGGCGCATGGACGAAAACTTCCTGGCTCTCTGGGATCGCATTAAGTATAAAACCAGGTATTCGGTAAAGTACCAAACAGGTCATCTGATAGCCCAGGCTGCCCAGGCCATTAAGAAAATGCCCGCTATCGAAAGCCCCAAAATCATGGCCCAAAAACGGGGGCTAGAGATTACCAGCAAAGGCTTGGAAACTCGTATGTTATCGGTCCAAGAAACCAAAGTCGGCTACTCCGGCCTGCCGGTACCGGATTTACTTAGTTACATCCAGCGGGAAACCGAACTTACCCGCAGCACCATCGCTCAAATCCTAATCAATTCGGAAAGGCTGGCAGACGTAGCAGTAAACCCCCAACGCTTTCTGGAGGAAGCCACCAAAGCCATTAAGGAAACCCTGCACAGCATCATGATCGACGGTATCCAATACGAACGCATTGACGGCGCAGAATATGAGATGCTTCTCTTTGCAGACCCCAAGCATGAAATTCGCGGCTATGTCAATCGGATGCTGGAAGTAAAGGGTTCCATTTACGATGCCATCGAATTCGATTCCGAAGTGGAAAAGGAATTTGCCCAGAATTTAGACGCGCGACAGGATATCAAACTCTTCATTAAACTCCCACGCTGGTTTACAGTGGAAACGCCCCTGGGCACCTATAACCCAGACTGGGCCATCGTCAAGCAGGCCGTAGGAGAAGACGAGAAACTTTACCTAGTTAGCGAAACCAAATCTACGAAGGACTTGTCTAAGCTACGAGACAGTGAACGGGATAAAATTGAGTGTGGTAAGAGGCACTTCAGTGCACTGCCGGAGGTTCAGTTTAAGCATGTGAAAGATGCTTCGGAGGTGTAAGGGAAAGTCAAAGCCAATTATTGGCCGTCCATTAGGGACGGCTATTTTTTTATAATGTGATAAGAGGCAGTGATAGGAGATAATAGCTAATATTTCAAGAGGAATGTAGAGTTGTGATAAGAACTACTGCACCTTTGATAGTTCGAAGATGTCATTATATATGCTAAAAATTTGCAAAATATTTAGTGATAGGCAGGAAAAATATTCCTAACATAGAATAATACCACGGAATGTAATAATCTAATACCATAAATAAATTGCCTAAAGGGAGGGATAGGATGAACGAGAGCAGCAAGCTAGAAAATTTATTTGTTGAAATCACAAATAAATGTGCACTCAAATGCAGACATTGTTCTTCTGAAGCCTCCCCGAGTGGTCAAGAACATATTTCAATAAACCAGTTAGTGGCCTTAATAGATCAAGCATATCAAATGGGTTTAAAAAGTTTTACCATTTCTGGTGGAGAGCCATTTTTACACCCAGACATTAAAGAGTTACTCAAATATTTAAAGAAGAAAGACATATCAACTTGTATTTATACCAGCGGAGTTATACAAGAAGGAAATGATTTAATTCCATTTCCGGACAGATTAGTAGATTTTCTTAGAAATGGTCTAGTCCATAATCTAATTTTTAGTATTCAAGGAGCAGATTCGCTTACTCACGATAATATAACCGGTATCAGTGGTAGTCAAATAATAACACTGGAATCAATAGCTAAAGTTAAGAAAAATCTACTACCATTTGAAATTCACTTTGTACCAATGAAGTTAAACTATTTGGAGATACCACAGGTTATTAATTTGGCAGAGCAGCTAGGAGCTAACCAAGTAAGCTTGTTAAGGCTGGTTCCTCAAGGAAGATGCCTGGACTCCAAAGAATATTTGTTGTTAGACCGTAAAACTGCCGAAGAATTTGAATCTTATGTGAAAGAATTAACGGCTCAACCCCAGGGGATTAGTATTAGACTGGGGACACCATTCAATTGTGTCACAGAATCCGAAAAAGTCTGCAGTGCATCTTTAAACAAGCTTTTAATTTCCGCTAGTGGTGAAGTATTTCCATGTGAAGCATTCAAGTTCTTAAAGGGTTTAAGAAATAACATTCATAATACAGAGTTAAGAATGATCTGGAAAAATGATATTTTATTAAATCACCTAAGAAATATATCATTAAAGGATATCAAGGTTTGTGGAGATTGTCCTTCTATTGAGAGCTGCAGAGGTGGGTGCCCTGGTCAGAGGATGCTATATAATGGAGATATAGCAGAAGGGCCAGAACCGTATTGTAAATATATTTTAGCGACCTGATGAGTGGTTTAAACAAACTACTCATTTTTTATAAGCGGGAGGGAAATAAAAGGGTGTTAATACATGATAAAATTTTAATAGAAAACATAATTAACAATATCGATATATTAGAATTCCTCCATAATGACACTAAAGAACGGTTAGAAACAATAAATGAAAAGTTAGCAGAACAAATAAAATCTAATCAAAAAGCGCAAGAAGAGGCTAGTTTTACCGGAAAAAATGTGGTAGATATGATTGTGCCAGTATGGGGCTATATGCTTCAAGATTCGATAAACTTTTTGAAATATAGTGATTATAGGGAGTTTTCTCATTGGCGACCACGGAATAGGTCTAACGTTAGGGATATGATTAATGAAATTGCTTTTGGTATAGAAAAACTATGTAAGTATTTTATTCAATTCACAGAGTTTGAAGCAGTTTTATATGGCATAGATGCAAATTATCGGGATCATGTAGTACATGTGTTTAGGGTTTGGCTACTTGGTATGTTATTTTTGCTGGAAAAGAAACCAACAGACTGTGGGGCTGATGGCATTACCTTTAATATAAGGCAACTGGAGATAGATAGTCCAGTTAAGGTTAAGGGTGTTAGTGCTTACAATGACAATGAGATATTATCCATGTGGGTTATTATTGCGTTATGTCATGATCTGGGGTACCCACTTGAGAAAACAGAAAAGATTAATGAAGCAGTAGAAAAGATGTTTAATTTACTGGGTAAGCTGAGTGTTCAAAAATTTGCTGTATCGTTTCAACAAGAACATCAGCATATTAATAAGTTTTTATTAGAGTTTATAAGCTCAAAGATTGTCCTTAGAGGAAACGCCAGTGAAGATAAAAGATATAAACAATTACTAGAAATTTTATCGAATACTGAAAAGTTTACACAAATGACAGAAGATAAATTTAAAGAGGATGAGGGACTAAATCTAAAATGCTTTGGGACAAGTATTCAGTCCAAGTATTATCTTAAGTTTTCCAAATCATTAGAAAACTATAGCCACGGAATAATTAGTTGTTCCATTATACTTAAATCGTTATTTTACTTTCTAGAATCGGATTTTAATATCCAGGATAAAAACTATTTTTCCTTTGAAGATGCCAGACAGTTTTTAATCAGGAGAGAAATATTAAGAGCGATAGCATCTCACACTTGCCCAGAGATTTACCATCTGCGAACTAATACCCTATCATTTTTGCTAATTTTGTGTGATGAAATGCAAGAGTGGGGTAGGCCAAGATTCGGGGAGATGAAAACTGGTTTTGTAAACACTGGCATTGAGAAAATTGAAATTAAATCTTATTCCAGTGAGAAAATTGAATTTGCTATAAAGTATGTTGGAACTGGTAACTTTGAAAATTTTGCCATTCGGCAATTCACACGGTGGCATGAGATATTAAGAAGTGCAGTAGATGATTCCATTCGAAACTTCAAAGTGGAAATAACCTTTGACTTTAACGGAGAAAAGTATAAATTCAATCATGAAATGGGTGGCTTTGTAGTTACAAAGGGACTAGAGTTATATAATTTAGATGAAATATTAACTCCTAAATCTTTGAAAAAGTGAGGTACTACATGGAGGATTCTACTTTTTGGTACTTATATAAGTCCGAAGCATCAGGAATTGTCTACCCACTAGAATTTGGAATTAAAAAGTTAAAGGTTTCAGATCTATGTTATGAACCTGATGTTGTATGGTCTTGGTGTGAAAAGGGATGTAAAAATTTTAATAATGCAGGGGGGTGCCCCCCTGCATCACCATTACTTAAGACGTTGTATTCTGATAGTGATACAGTATGGTTGATCTACTGTCTCTTTTGGTCTAAATATAAACATGAGAAGGTGGCAAAATCCAATAATAGTGCAATCCATTGGAAATTTCAAGATGCCATTTTGGCCAGATTATTAGTCAATGTGGGATATGCGTTAAGAACAAAATTTGAGGGTAATTTTTTAAGCACTGGCTATTGTATGGGTTGCCCCGGCAAAAAATGTAATTATAAGCTGGGTCATAAATTTTGCCGTAATCCACAGAAAAGGACATACTCTATGGAGGCAACTGGTATCAATGTAGTTGAGACATTAAAAAAGACCACAGGAATTGAAATGTTCTGGTATAAGAAGGGTCAAACGGATATTCCATATATGTTAAAATGCATAGCCTATTTTCCAAGCATAAACTCAAACCTAACAAAGGATAAATTGGTTGGTATATTAAACAGCATGAAAAGCTGCCATTACGAGATTGGTTCTAGTGAATATTTACATTTTTTAGATAGTTTGAAATGAGACGCTGGAATACCTACATTAGAGTAAGGTTTTTTCTTTTTGGTCTGACACACGGTAACGACATCATTTAATTAAAGACACCTATTTGCTAATCTGCTCCCGGTAATGCCAAATTTATGATTCTTATTGAATGATCTTTCTAAGGGCTCTGTGCGGTCAGACAACAGGGCTCTTTTGTTTTGGTGTATTACGGAACAAGGCTGTAGCCCTGCTAGCCGCCTTTGCTTACGGGTCGGGCCTCCGCCCATTGGCTGCGTTCCGCTCCGCTATCGTTCTCTCCGCCGGGCCAGCGGGCTTTACTCTGGGGTAATCCTTTTGGGGTCCAGCCTGCTAGCCCCGCTCCGTTCACTGCCGCTCCACTCCACTACGCCAAAGTGCTCCGGCCTGCCGGGGCATTTCTTTTGGGTCCTAAGCCGCACACTGGCGGGAATTCCTTAGGGGTAAGATTCTGGGTCATGAATTCCCACCAGAGTGCTTGCCGTGCTTTGGGGTCTCGGCCTCCGCTCACGCACTCCGTTTTGCTCCGCTGCACTCCTTGCGTCAGCTTCGGCCTATCCGGGGTCATCCTGTGGGGTCATGGGCCGCACCTTGCCAGCGGCCCGCTTGGTGGTAATGTCCGGGGGCCTGTCCCGCTGGCAAAGTGCTTGCAGTGCTTACGGGTCCGGTCACCTGCGGCAGCATGCCTTCTGCTATTGGGTCAAGGCTTTGGGGTCAGGCACCCTGCCTTTCCCTGGGGTCAAGCCTTCGTGCCAGCCTCTGCTGGCAGGACTTTCGGGTCGGCACAAAGGCTTCCTGCTGCAGCATCACCTAGCCGTTGCCCTTGTGTGGAACGCTGCTCCCCCATGCTGGCCGCTGTCAGCGGTTTTACCCAGTCCAAACGCTAGTCCACCGCTGAAGCTCCCTGCATTAGGCCGGCGGCTGCCGGCCATTGAAATGTCCCTCTTTGGGTAATCTTCTGGGGTCGGGACATGGTGCAAGTCAACCCTTTGGGGTCCTTCATCGGAAAACCCACCCCCTATCCCCCTCCCGTTGGAGGGGGCATCGGTCATCTCCCGCTTTTTCCATGATACTGCGCCTTTGCCGCTGCTTCCTGCGCCATACCTCAGTGGTCACTGTGGATTTTTCCGCTCCGATGGGTTTTGGCGGCGAGCAGGCCGCCAAAACCAGAGCTAGTGTAGTACCAGGTGCAGCGGCAATGCCGGGGCTATCAAGGGCCGCTCTGAAAATTTTTATTAACCGAATGAGAGCGGGCCTTTGGGGTCCGGTTAATAAAAATTTTCTCCACTTTCCGGCTGCCGCCTCCACCCTTGACAGCCCCGGCACCGGCTCCGTCCTGTTGCAAGAAAAACGGGAGGTTATCAAGTATGTTGAGAAAAGTGCTGTCCAAAGTAGAAGAAGGTCGTTTTGCCCGCGCCCTGGTGGGCCTGCAGCAAGGCTGGCAGTTTGAAGTCAGGCACCGGGTGTTCGTCCAGCGTGGGGTTGAAGTCTCCGGCTACGTCAAATATGCAGGCAAGAAGTACGGCGTCACCCTCCAGCCCAATGGCTGCTTTTGCAGCTGCGAGGATGCCCTGGTGAGAAAGGTGCTGTGTAAGCACATCGCCTTCGTAGCGATGGCCGAGCTGGCCTACTACGCCGCCGAGCGCAGCGCCCACCGCCAGCCGGAGGAGGTACGGCCCACCTAGCAAGGTGGGCTTTGCCCCCCTGCGGGGGCTGCTCTTGCTGCTCCCGCTGCTGGGGGAGCGGCTGCGGAAGGGCAGTTTGGACGTTGCTATTCCTGGGGGGGCAGTTGCCCCCAGGGTACAGAGCGGAAGGAAGCAGTAGCTTCCTTCTGGCCTGTGATGGACCCGAGGAATTGGATTAGGACCTGTGCCAAAACATCCGTGTACGGAAATGTCCGAAAAAATTGCAAAGATACTATTGGAAAACATGGATAATATATGGTATCATAAATCGAGTGGACGGAGATGGACGGAATTTGGAGGTGATAAAGAGTGAAGGCTACGCTGGTGGCAAAATTGATCGAAGCACATTGTTCGGGTCAGGAGGCCAAATTTGAACAGGCTTTGATGGAATTAGCTAACGATGAGGAAAAGAAGGGGAATGTTTCGGTTGCCCAGTCAATCAGAAATGCCTACCGGCCGAGCAAAAACAGTCAAACTGTTGGTGGTACCCAGGATCATACCATAGCACCCTCTGGGTTAAAAAGCTCAGGGTTTACCATTCAAGGGGGGCAGTTTAATAGTGTCCCCAGGGACAGAGAAAGTTTGTTTGAACTCTATGATCTGGTGAAT
The DNA here is from genome assembly GCF_000016165.1 of Desulforamulus reducens MI-1. GTDB lineage: Bacteria > Bacillota > Desulfotomaculia > Desulfotomaculales > Desulfotomaculaceae > Desulfotomaculum > Desulfotomaculum reducens. Next base: position 563,542 of record NC_009253.1, read on the forward strand.
CCAGCTGTTCGTTTAGAGGATATCATCCTACCGGAAAAGCAAAAAGAGATTTTGACCCAAATTCTTGGCGAACAGAAAAATGCCGAGGTTTTGCTAAGGAAGGGACTCACCCCGGTTAATAGAGTTCTTTTATGCGGCCCACCGGGTTGTGGAAAAACCATGACAGCAATGGCGATGGCACAGGCGTTAGGGATTTCAATGGCCTATGTCCGTTTGGATGGTCTTGTATCTTCCTATCTGGGCCAGACCAGCACCAATCTTAGGAAGGTTTTTGATTCGGTAAAAAACCAACGTGTGGTGTTGTTCTTGGATGAATTTGATGCCATTGCTAAAAAGCGTGACGACGCCCATGAGTTAGGCGAACTAAAAAGGGTGGTGACCACCCTGCTGCAAAACTTTGATAATATGCCCAACAATGTTTTTCTAATAGCGGCTACCAACCATCATCATTTGCTGGACCCAGCCATCTGGAGGCGTTTCAATGTGGTGATTATGTTGGAACTGCCGGACTTGCTTCAACGTAAACGGTTGTTTACCAAATGGTTGTCCGATTATCCTGTGGCAAAGCAGTTTGATTATGCTTTGGTTAGTAAGGTTGCCGAAGGACTAAACGGGTCGCAAATTCAAGAAATTGTCAGGGCAACTGCTAAATATGTGTTGGTGAACTATCCAGGCGAAGTGATTGAAACGGAGCATTTACTAGATACTTTGATAAGACAGGTCACCCTCTATTCAAAGGAAAACAACGAGGAATTTTGGAGCTATATCCGGCAGTTGAATAAAAAGGGAGTTTCACTTAGAGTCCTGGAACGGGCTTTGGGTGTTCCAAAATCCACTATAAGAGATCGAATAAAGGAAGGTGATTTAGATGGATGATGACAAACAACGTCCACACCTCTGGATACCCGAGGAAGAAGTAGATCGACTGAATAATGAACCACAAGGGCGGAATAAACCACGGGATGTTACCCACGGAGAGCACGGGAAGAAGTTGTCCAGAGCCTTAGAAGCCATTGTTGCTTACTACAAGGAAATGCCTCAGGGGGCACTGCCTGAGGATTTAGTCGTTTTTAAAGTGTTGCTGCCTGAATCAGAAAAACTTGACAACAAGCAGCGCAGGAAATTCTTGGAGGATAATGGATTAACGGTTAACGCTGTAAAGGATCGGCGTAATGCAGTGGTGTCCACCACCCCTCATTTGTTTCAACGCTTACGCAACCGGATTGAAAACTACAGAGAAAGAGGCAAATTCACCGATTTTCAGTACATTGATGGTTTCGAACCCTTTACCGTTAGTGATAAGCAAGCCAGTGGTATTCGCAGGTTGTTTTTACAAGGAGATAAGCCCCCAGAGAAGGTAGATATACAACTGATGCTTATGCCCAATCTGACGTCTGGCAAATATGAAAGTGCTATGTCCAAAATGAGGGGTTCCATTGAACAAGTGTGTGGGGAATATGTTGAGGACTTTATTTTATCTGATGGAACTCCTGTAGTGCGAACCATTATACCTTCAATGGCCATTGAGTGGATTTCCCAGGATGATTCAGTGTACCGGGTAGAGGAGACTAAGTTTTTCACGGCTGTTGAGGGCGAAGAAACAGACACGTTTCTTCCAATGTCTCTGGAACTTAATCCGGAGATTGCCCTCGACGCATTACCAGTGGTTGTGATTTTGGATACGGGGATTCAGCTTCCTGAACCACTGAATCAATTGGTGTTTACCCGCTGGGTTGCTGATGGCGTAACACCAGGGGATAACCCGCATGGAACAGCGGTGGCGAGTCGGGCCATCTTTGGTACCGATTTAGCTAATCAACTAATCGAAAATGATGTGCTAACCCCCAGGGTTCGGGTGCTGGATGCAGTTGTATTGGATGGTGAGGTATCTGATATTGCGTATATGAAAAGGGTACGCAAGGCCGTAGAACAGTTATCGGGTATCTCCAAGATTTTCAATATCTCAGCCAATATTAAGGAGTCTCCCATTGAAGGGGATGAAATAAGTATTACTGGGTATGAGCTGGACAACCTTATGCGGTTGCACGATGTGCAATTCCTTATTTCCAGTGGTAACCATAAGGTTTGGCCAACAGCGGATAGTCTTGAAGAAGTGCTAGATGATGACGACACCAGAATTTCTGCTCCAGCTGATTCTATGTTAGGCATTACAGTGGGCGCCATTGCTGGTCGGGAACATCCCTTAAGTTTATCGAAGGTGAATGAGATAGCCCCCTTTAGTCGCAGAGGACCTGGCTTTGCTGGATTTACAAAGCCTGATCTGGTTTCCTACGGCGGAAATGCTTATTATGATGCTGAAGGTAAAAAATTCGTTAATGATCGCCGGGCTTTGGTGTTAATACCTAACGGTGAGACTCGGTTTGTAGGTGGTACAAGTTTCGCTGCACCTGTGGTTGCGGGTGACCTTGCGGTCATTGCGTCACAAATTCCCGGTGGGGATATCTTGATGGCGAAGGCACTGCTTTATCACGGAGCAGCTCCCCTATGGGATGATGATGGGTTGCAAATAGAAGACCTCGAATTTATTGCCAATCTCTATGGCAGAGGCCTATCAGACCCAGATAGAAGTTTGTTTTCTTCTCCTTCCCGTGTGACCTTTGTTCGTGCAGGTGAATTGGACCGCTTGACCAAAGAGCATGTACGTTTCCATATGCCCTCGGTTTTAGCAGCTAAACCAGGTAGAAACACCGCTAGAGTCACCGTAACTTGTGTATCAAAGCCACCTATCTACAGGGATAAGGGTCAAGAATATCTTGGGGCCTTTATTTCAGCCTCCTTGCATAAGGTTGGTAATGGTGAGAAACTTCCTTCTGTAAATCCCAAAGGTGGCTTTGGCAGGCGCAATTGGGATGTTTGCCACCATTTTTGGAACAACTTCTCCAAGTTCAATGCGGGTGATTGGCAGGTTTGGTTAGAGCTGAGGACCCGCTGGGATGTAACAAACGATGTGAAGATACCCTATGCAATGGCCATAACCATTGAGGATCTGTCCGGGGATATCGACATTTATAACGAGATTTTAAATGAAACCCGTGGAAGATTCATGCCGATGACTTCTATTCATATTCCAGTTCGGTAGATACTGGCTAATCATTCAGTTAGTATGCACGCAGATACTTTAAGAGAGGGGTTTTTTACTTGAACGGCTGTAAAAAGAAAAAATGCCGTGTGCTAGACGGCATTCTTGAGATTTGCAGCGAACAACTAAACTGTGGTGCTTGTGTTAGCAACACCCCAGTTCGTAAGAGAAACTCTTAGAGTGTTCACCTTTAAAACTTCAGAGATAGTATTCAACAAAGAATTATGAAATCCTGCCCTCGACTATAAAGCCAGTTTTTTCATTATTATTTGAAGCTTCGGTTTATTCCGGGGCTTTTTTGTTTTTCGCCAGTATAAAGTGTGGTGGATGTCTAAAGTGAGGAAGGGTCTGCTAGACTTTTAGAGTCCTAAAAGAATATAATATTTTTGAGGGGGTGTTGGTATGGATAAAAATATTACTATGCCAGCTCAGGTGGCTGAGGCGATACAGGAATTTTCTGACAGGGTAAAGTCTCAACTGCAGGACAATCTTATTGAAATTCGCCTATATGGCTCAACAGCCCGGGGAATGTATACCCCCGATTCGGATATCGATATTTTAGTTGTAGTGAAAGATAAATCGAATAAAGTCTGGCATGCTATCCATGATATTGCCTTCGATGTTGGCTTTGAGCGGGATCTATTGCTTTCGGTGATTGTTGATTCTGAAGAAGAGCAACGCTATCCCCTTTTCCAAGAAACCCTTTTCTATAAAAATCTCCAAAAGGAAGGAATTGTCCTATGAGTTTTGAACTGGCTTTATGGAGAATTGAAAAGGCTGATACCACCTTTGAAGAGGGAGAAATATCCTTCGAAAATCACTTTTACGAAGGTGCTATAAACAGATTTTATTATGCTTCATTTCATGCAGTGAGGTCTTTGTTAGCTACAAAAGGCCTAGACTCACCAAAGCATAAAGGTGTCATATCCTTATTTAACCGGGAATTTGTCAAACCTGGGTTGATGAGTATACAATCCAGTAAAACAATTAGAAGGTTATTTGACATGAGAGCGGTTGCTGATTACAGAGACTTTGCAACTTTTACCGAAGAACAGGTTCGTGAGGCAAGGGACGATGTTAGGGCTTTAATTGACGAGGCAATTAGCTTTTTACAAAAGGAAATGCAAAAAGGCAAAATGGAAGGCACCGAATAGCTGCTAAAGTTTTTTATGTAATAGAGTTTTACCGAGGTGTGATATGCCCAGAGTTAAATGTAAGTGTTACTTGCTGGCCGATGGTAAGGTTATTAGAGTTGGTGTTAGATTGGAAAAAAAGTTTCCGAAGATGGCCAATTCGAAAGCTATTTTAATCTCTGCCTTTGGACTTGATGATGGGTTATCAAGACTTGACTTTGATTGGGCCTACTTTGATCAGAGCGGGGCCTATGATTTTACCTATCACCATCAGGAAGCGTCGCAAAGAATTGATGAAGTTATGTTTGGTAAACGTAAGGCAACCGGTAAAGTTATACAGTTGCCCGTTAGGGTAAAAAAGCCGAACTTATCACCAGAGGAAAAAGCCTTGCTGTTAGAGAGGTTAGTGAAGGACTATGGGAACGAGCAACTGGATACGATCAAGATACTGCTGAACCAACGGCCTACTAAATAATATGGAGAATCCTCCCGGTGCCCTTCCACTTTTGCGGCTTGCAAAAGTGGAAGAACACCGGCTGTATTTAATAAATAGCTCTTAATTATCCCTTCCCCATCCATAATAGTCTCTCTGTGCTGCCGTTATATCGTCATGCATTTCTTCTGTGACTAATACCATGTTATCTGGACTATCCGCACCGCCTTCAGATAACGGGATTATGTGATGAACCTCGTAACCTTCTGGTGTTTGTTCATACCCATACTTATTAAGGAAAGACCTTACAGCTGCGTCACTTCTTGGGGGATCTTCTATATGAGTCGTATCTTCAACGCAACCGATATCAATTAACTGATCAAATGCTTCATCACTGGCCATACCATTCTCTACACCTTCGATTTCATCTACAGATACCTCGGGCAATAAACCCTCTCCAGGTTCATAATCTAGTTCTACAGTTAAACCATCAGGGTCAGCTGGCATTGCGATAAGATTATCAATACTAATGGGCTCCTGAGCAAAATCTGCAGCCTCAGCATCCTGTACAGAAAATAAATGTGGTGTATTGATGGGGTTTGACCAATCAGATACTATGTGTGTAATGTGTGGGACGTCCTTGCTATCCGCCATCTGCTCTATGCCTATATCAGAGGCATCACCCCCTGGCAGTTCTGCCTCTTCTTGAAAACCATCGATATCATCTGTAGGAAGATCAAGAACATCAAGAGCACCTAGAGCAAGTCCCCCAACAGCTAAAGTCTTTGTTATCTGAGTAGCACCATCAATCGCTTTATCAAGTCCAACCTGTACGTCACCACCATTTAAGGCCGCACTGCCAGATTCGACTAGTCCTTTTATGGTTTTTCCGCCAGCTTCGAACGTTAGCATTATACCGGACCCAATTTTTTCTGTAGTTTCTGTTACTGCGTCCTTGATTTTACAAAATCCGTCATCTCTCGTGAAATCATCACCTTGAACTACTCCTTTTACCACATCCATTGAACCATCGGCGACTTCAACGACTTTATGAAGAGTATTATTTGTTACGTCTATTACTGAAGTTCCCACTTCTCTAACAGCCCCGGTTAGTTTGTTTTCTCTAGTGGCTTCTTCAATAAAGTCCACGGCCTCATTTACTACTTTTTTAGTTGTATCTGATATCCCGCTTAGAATATTCTTCGCTGTAGACTCAAACATTTATTGCCCCCCCTTCCTCAGAAGCTAACTCTGATCCCAGGGAATTTCTTCGAAAAAATGCTTCATCTCCCAAGATTTCCGTACTTTATCGCGAAGCTCAACCTCATTATATGTTTCAATAATAACTTTAAGATCCAAAAGATGTTCTTCATATTTATTAATGATTGTATCTACGAGAGAAAGGAAGGCTGTCTTTGTTTCATCCCAGAACTTTACCACTTCATTACTGTAATTCTCCAGAACCTTTTCTTTTGTTAACGCTTCTTTTACCTGCTTAGCAAGCCTTGTCTTCCAGCTCTCACCAAAGAATGCCTGAATTAGTACATAAGCTGTAGCTGCAAGGGCTAAGCCAATGGTAATAGGGCCACCAAGTGCTGCTACTGCTGATGCTGCGGCGGCAGTACCCCCTACTGAAACGCCCATTGCAGACAGTACACTGACGCCTTTTGCAACAAGAATATATCCTCCAAGATTGCCCATTGAGGCCGCCATAACCGAAAGGCCTCCCAACACTGTTGCACCTGCCAAGCCTCCAGCCATTGCTCCCTTAAAGTCAAAAGGAATATCTACTTGACCCATAGGAAGTTTATTAAACTCATTGCTAGTTTTTTCTATATCTGCAAAGAGCTTTTTAGATTCTCTTGCAAAAACTTCGGAACTCCTACTTACAATGTTTTGCAATTCAACAAAGTAGAGATCAGTAATATTAGATGCCAGATACTGCTGTGCCTGCTTTTTGGTGTATTTCTTATCTTCTATGATTTTTTCGATGGTTTTTACAGTTATATTTTTTTCTTCCCACGTTTTTAGTTTTTGACAATCTTCCTTTTTTAGATATTCTATGAGATCTATGATTTTCTCCCTGCCGTCCTGAATTTGTGCATACAGCCTGGGCTTTCCCTGTAGCTTCTTTTCATATATTTTTTTTGTAGTCTCCCTTTCATTTAAAGCCAATTGGAATTTTTTTGTTTCATCTGCAAAAAGTTCACCGGTATTGTTAATAAATTCCTGAATTGCATTATTAAGAAGTTTGTTTCTTAAGACGGGTAATACTTCTTCTAACAAACGTTTTAATTCAGCTACAAAATCTTTTCTAAGATTAGTACTTTCTATAGAGTAGGAGAAAAATCTGTTTTTTAGTTGACTAAGGAATTCTGGTTTTGAAATTTTAAATACCGAACGAATAACACCTTCGTTTAGTTGGTTATCAAGGGCAGTATACCCTCTTCTAAATAAATTCTCTACTTGACTTTCACCTACTATATGGGCTTGTGAAGCGACAATCATAAGATTTGAGAGTACTGGTAGGTTAGTTGATAAATTCACTGGAGGTAAGCACTGGATAACGTTCTTAAGGAAAATAAGGTCGTTTTCGTGATTTAAGAAACCGTTACTCTGACAAAGGAATACCACAACATCAGCCTTTTCCCTTGCTCTTTGGGCCTGGGCGGTATCTCTGTGATTATCTGTTCCAAAGCCCGGAAGATCGACAATGTCACAGGCCTTAAGAATTTCGGATTCGAGATAAACGACTGCAGAATCTACCTGTTTATACAGGTTTTCGGTGTGACGGTTACAGTATTTGGTTAGTATCTCTAAGCCACCGCTGAAAACCTTGTACTGATTACAGTAATCTGGATCGTAGTATCTCCGGAAATCCCATCCTTTTTCTTCACTTTCTGCTTTAAACACCCATACATCATCTGACCCCATCCACTTGGGCTTGTCCTCGATATGCTTAAGATAAACCGTAGCTGCCGTTGTTGGAGTCCACTGGGCAAGCAGGACGTCTAGGCCGGTTAATATATTAATTAAACGGCTTTTGCCAGCGTCAGAGGGGCCTAGAAAAGCCACTAGGGGCTTTGAGCCATATATATTAATAATGTCATAGAGTTCGTCTATTTTAGTTAAAGCAGTACCATAATTGTTTTCATCATAATTAAATTTTTCTATCCGGGGCTGTACATGTAGGTCTAACATTTTCTTTTTAAGTTTAATTTCTTTATAAACATCACCAATTTCAAGTGGGCCTGGGTTATTTAGCTTGAAGTTTAATACTCCATCGGGCGTGTCCCCAACTGCATTACAAAACTTAAGTAGGAAGTCTAGTCCAACAGAAATATTTCCGTTTTCAATTTTTGAGATGTAGTCCTGCGTTACACCAAGCCAACTGGCCAGTTCTGCCTGAGTAATTTTCAATTTATTTTCGCGGTAACCCTTCAAATCAAAGTCATCAGACATATACTTTCCCCTCCTTGATATGCTGTTTTATCCTTACTAATTAAACATTATATGCCATATTGGCATATTTGCAATAAAATTTGTGCGACAATTTATGATTAGATGTGACATAAAGTACTAGACGGTTTGACAGAATTAATATATTTTAAAGAATAATTAACGTAATAATTAAATTAACAGATGACTTTGCAATATGATAATTAACGTAAAAAAATTCAGTGTCCTTTTAACTTCGCAACTGCAAAGAAAGGACACTGATAAATTATAAAAAAGTATTAATGATAGTATCGAGAAACAAAAGGCAAACAAAAAGGTGCCTAATCGTAGCCATAACCTGCGGACACCGATATAAAGCTGTAAACCTTTGTGGACGGAAACCTTGATTTTGCTGGATTTCTAAGACAACCATGTGATTGGAAAACACTCTTTTCAAGACTTAAAATCCTGCGGTTTCACGACCGTGCCGGTTCGACCCCGGCTCCGGGCACCATATTAGTATTTGCAAGGGTTCCAGACGTTTAAGGACGTTCTGGAATTTTTGTTTTTTAGCATAAATCCTGTGTGTCTTAAAATAGCTCTTCAACACACAGGACTTGTTCCCTCCGTGGTGTTGTAAACACTAAGGAGGTTTTTTATTATGGCAAGAAAACAGACAAAAGTTAAAGAAGTTGTTGAGATGTCCACGACATGGGAAGAAGCACTACAGGGCTTTCTGTTTTGGAAACAGGCACAGGGGAAAAGCACAACAACAATTAATGATTATCGGTAGCATATACAAAGATTTTTTAATCGTTACCCTGGAAGTTGGCAATCTCCACAATTAAAGCAATGTCTAATGGAATATTTATCGGATAACATTAAGCCAGTAACCTATAACCTGAGATTAATTTACCTTAGCCTGAATCCGTAAAGTAATTTTCTGTCTAACCCCATAATTTATAGGGAAATGAAGGACCTACATTGGCTTGTTATGCCAAGGCAAGAGTGATTTTGACCACATTGAACCCTTTCGAGAAGATAATTTCTTTGCAATCTCGTTAAACATCAAAGAGACACCGTCAAGCCCAACCCTTCGCCAACGATTAGATATGGTTGCTAAAGATAAGCAATGGAATAATATCCTGTTGGAAGAATCTGCGGGGCTAATCAAAAAAACAAATGCACCTCTAACCCCAGTGTACCTGGGTCAAGAAAATAGAGCTTATCTTCCACTAGATATTGATGTGTCTCCCTTTGATAACTCCAACACCAAAAAAGAAGGGGTCTCCCGCACCTACAAAGGCACCGATGGTTACGCTCCCATCTTTGCATATCTAGCAAAGGAAGGTTATTGCGTAAATACTGAGCTACGCCAAGGGAGTGAACATTGCCAAAAGAACACCTCAGAATTCGTTGCTGAAAGCATTCGCTATGCCCGAAAAATTACCCAGTTGCCTTTGCTTTTAAGGATGGACTCAGGCAATGACAGCGCTAGTAATATTGAAATTTGCTTAAATGATGATACTAAGGCTGATTTCATTATTAAGCGAAACCTTCGCAAAGAAACCCCTGAAGGGTGGCTACTATTGGCAAAGAACAATAAAGATATTTACTGCCAGGAACGTGAAGGTAAAAAAGTCTACTATGGTTCCATGATGAAATACAAAAAGGAGCTGAAAAGAGAAATCAGGGTAGTTTACAAAATTACCGAAAGAACCTTTGGTAAAGATGGCCAGATATTTCTCGTACCCCAGGTGGAGGCAGAAACCTATTGGACCTCATTGCCAGACCCTCCACATGTAATCGAAAGACTATACCACGAACATGGCACCAGTGAGCAGTTTCACAGCGAACTTAAGACAGACCTGGATTTAGAAAGACTGCCCTCTGGCAAATTTGACACTAACAACCTAATACTACATTTTGGAGTAGTGGCCTACAATCTGTTGCGCATGATAGGACAATCAACAACTGTAGATTAGCAATTTAATCTAGCTATATAGGCTCAATAATTATCAGATTAACTAATCTGCGAATAGCTTAAGCACTAAATTAATTTGAGTATTTTTTCTCATATAATTTTAGTCCTAATTGGGTATTTTGAGTTGCGAGGTGATTATCATCATGCAACTTATTTTTGATTCTAAGACCACACCAAAACAATACTATCAATGTGGTTATGAATATTCCTTTCCGAAGCCATATACTTGCTTACATCCAGATTGCAAAATCCCTGTACCTCCCAGGCCTCACGGATACTACATTCGCAATGTAATAACCCTTGGTTTTAATGGTCGCATCTTAATTCGTCGATATTATTGTAAGTATTGTGGCCATACTTTTTCCTATCTGCCGTCATTTTGCTTACCATACTTTCAGTATTCCTTGGTAACGATCTTCTTGGCTCTACTGTGGCATTATTTAAACCTAATTCCTCTTTTAAAAGTATTAACATCAAGGTTACAGTGGCAAAGACAACATCTGCAATTTTACCGCCGTAGATTTAAAGCTAACCTTAAATTTATCAAAGCAGTACTACGTCAAATGATGCCTCAGGTAATTCTTCCAAAGGAAGATGACATAAAAAAAGAAGCCCGAAAGGTGTTAATTATTGTGAAAACTGGATTCGGTCAAATCCAGGCCTTCTCCACAAGGTTTTTCACACAATCCAATAACACTTTTATGGCTTCTCGCAAATTAGCTTAACCTACTGAAAGTAGTTTTAAACTTAAATTTTGGTGGAGAAGGCAAAAACACAACTTTTGCGTAGGAAAGGCTATTGCTCGGTGGTATTATGCAGTTTGTGGGAGAAATTTAACCGGTTAGACCTCCTCTGACAGTTAACACACAGGTGGAGGTGTATTTTGTTATGCTCACAGCCAAAGATAGGGAAAGTATTGCTCTTAAGAAATTTTCTTTGATTAGTCCAGTACTAAATGGCCAGGTTAAAAACCAAAAGGATTATTTCGAAACTATATGTGTTAAGCCCATTGATATGCCCTATTATGGATTCAGGATGTATTCCCCAAAAACTCTTATGTGTTGGTTAAGTGATTATCGTCGTGGGGGATTAGACTCATTAAAGCCAGGTTACCGATCGGATAAGGGTAAAAGCCGAAAGGTAAGCCTAGAGATTGCTGATGAAATTCGTAAGAAAAGAAGCCAAATGCCACGGATTACTAGCGCACTGCTCTATGAAGAGTTAGTTAAAGATAAAGTTATTCTTCCGGAAAAGTTGTCACGAGCGACTTTTTACCGTTTTCTGGTCGCTAATCCTGAACTGGCTGCAGGTAAAGATCCAGAAAACCCTGGTGAGAAGGAACTTAAACGTTTTTCTCACCAAAGAATTAATGAATTATGGCAAACTGATATTATGTTTGGTCCATATATTAGTATAGGTAAATCAAAGAAACAAGCCTACCTAATCGCATTTATCGATGATGCCTCCAGGTTGATAACACATGCACAATTCTTCTTTTTTCAAAACTTCGTAGCTCTTCGAGTAGCTTTGAAAGAGGCTGTTCTAAAACGAGGAATTCCCAAAATGATCTATACAGATAACGGAAAAGTTTATCGTAGTGATCAACTAAATATGCTTTGTGCTGGATTAGGTTGCTCGTTAATTCATACAGAACCTTTCACCCCTACGTCTAAGGGTAAAATTGAAAGGTTTTTTCATACTGTGAGGCAACGCTTTTTATCTAGATTAGACCCCACTAAATTAAAAAGTTTAGACCAACTAAATTTATATTTTTGGCAATGGCTGGAGGAAGATTATCAGCGCAAGACCCATAGTGCTTTAAATATGAGTCCATTAGATTTTTTTATGGCTCAAGTCCATAATATTAATTTTTTAGCCAACCCCCAATTATTAGAGGAGCATTTTTTATTGCGCGTTACCAGAAAAGTTAATCATGATGCGACCCTGTCTGTTGAATCTATTCTTTATGAAACGGAGCAAAGCTTAGCCAATTCACGACTAGAGGTACGGTACGACCCAGATTGGTTAGCTAATTCAAACCAACCAATTTTATTATACCGGGATGGTATGAAAGTTGGTGAGGCCAGACAAGTAAATTTTTTTGACAATGCTAGGGCTAAAAGAAAGGGTCGAGGTCGGCAATCTCAGTCATCACAGGAGTTACTGGAATCGGTTGAAACGTCGGAACAGAAAGCAACTCCTAGTATTTCTTATGCTCAAATTGATGACCAACTTAAACAATCGTCAAGAGAAGTAGGTGATCGCTAATGTTTACACAATTCTTTGGACTTAAATTTAACCCTTTTTCTAAAGAAGTACCGGCGGACAAATTATTTATTAGCCAAGACTTATTGGAACTAGAATCGAGGTTAAAATATTTGCAAAGTACCCGTGGAATCGGGTTAGTTGCAGGTGAACCAGGTGCTGGCAAATCAACAGCTTTGAGAAAATTTGTTAATGAGTTAAACCCAGCTCTCTACAAGCATTGTTATTTTTCTTTGGCGACTGTTACTGTGTTGGAATTTTATCAGGGACTTGCCTTAGAACTTGGTGAGCAACCTAAACACAAAAAGGTAGCTATTTTCCGTCAAATTCAGGGCGCTATCAATTCTATGTACTATGAACGCCGGATTACGCCGGTAATTATCTTAGATGAAATACATTTAGCTTCAAACAAGTTGTTAGAGGATTTAAGGCTCATTTTTAACTTTAAAATGGACTCGCAAAATCCCTTTATTCTTGTCTTAGCAGGACAACCTTTAATTCGATCTAAGTTATCACTCAACATCAATAACCCACTAAGGCAACGTTTGGTAGTGAAACATATTATGCAGGGGTTAAAACCTGAAGAAATTAGAGATTATTGCACCAGCCGATTAAAGCAAGCAGGGTTAATCGAAGAGATTTTCACCGATTCAGCAATTGACGCTATCTATGCCACAACAAAAGGCTTACCACGGTTAATTAACAATTTAGTTACTAATTGTCTGCTTTACGCTTATTACAAAAAGTTAAGGCAAATTGATGAAGAGGTAGTTTACCAGGCCCAAAATGAACTTAATATTTGAACAGACTCAATCTTTGGAGACGCTGTGGTGGTTTTATCATCCCGGCGTTTTTTATATTCCTAGAGGAACGAATCTATTTTAATTTGATAAACAGACTAATTATTGCCATTACAATTTAATAATTTTTGATAGGACTATATAAAACAGAGAGTTTTTAATTTAAGAATCCTGGATGATTTAATTTGAGAATTGACAAACAACTAGAATGCAGCATGTGCCCTTGCGAAAGCAGGCAGAACGCCGTAGGATTAGGACGGTGATTCAGAACTTAATCACGTTGGCATCACTGTTAGTTTCACATGCAAGAAAGAAGAAATTACGATTTGGAAAGCACAGTCCCTGGTTTGAAACATTTAAACAAGCTTACTCTGTGTGTTTAGCAAGATAGAAATATCCACAGAACGATAAAACTTTGCACTAAAAGGAGTGCTTAGATTTTTATTGCCAAATTTAAGCTCAATACTATTGAGAGATTCATTAAATGCTAGTGGCAATCCTTAAAATACAAATTTTTATATATTTTGCTGAAAGATAAGGTTACAGAATAGGTAACTTACGGATTCAGGGATACACGATAAATATATGTTGAAATAGCTGAATAATAAATATCCCGTAATGGTATTTATCATTTCGATAGGGTTCTTATCACAATTCGACAAAGTATGTCAAAGGAAATTATATCTATCGGTTGAACTCTTATGTGTACATTAGACTGATTATAATTAAAAAAATCAATTTGTGTTCGCAAAAGAAAGAATGTTTTAGAGGTCTATGATAACTATCCTAACACAGGGGGAAGATGTGAGGGGTTATAGCGCGACCGCTGGGCAAAAAGAAAATAAATTTTTTATCAACCTGTGACATAAAGCTGTCGGGGTTATGGTTTACGATGTAATTACAAAATTAAATGGATGTTTTTATACGATGGCAAACGATAACAGCACAAAGTTTTGTCGGTTCCAGCCACCTTTACCACGGTGGCATAAACCCATTATCTATGCTTGCCGAAAACAAATACTAAATTAAAGTATAAATTGAGTAAATTGCATATTTCTGAGTCCAATATTTTAGCGGTTTCTGAAGGGTAAAAAAAGGACTTCACCCCTGTTCTGGTAAAAGATATAAGTACCAACAAATAACCAACCAGAGAGATGAAGTTACTTGTATCTTCTACAACCAAACCTATTTTCCTTCGAAGAACTACTAAAATTTGAACCAGAGACAAAATTGCAAAAGGTTCTTTCAGTTTTGGATCTATCTCCTGCCCTTAATGTGGTTAAAAGGGCGGTTCTCGGTCCAAAGGGTCACTGTGTCGGTAACATGATTCGTGCATTAGTGGCAAAACAATTAGAACAAATACCTACAGTCGCTGCATTAGTAAAAAGACTATCTAATGATATAAGGTTTCGGTTCCAATGTGGTTTTTCGCTTAGTAAACCAATTCCAAGTGAATCCACCTTTAGTCGTCTGATACAAAAACTCGCAGCAACTGATGAGACAAACAAAACAGAAAGTGTCATGAAGCAGATTTTTGATAACCTAGTTAAAAGTGCTAAAGATATGGGATTAATAGATTCGAATTGTGTTGCAATTGACTCTAGCAAAATAGATGCGTATGAAAAATCCAAGCCTAAAAAGGATTTGCAGGGTGACAAAACTGCAAACTGGGGTGCTAAAAGGGATACTCATGGTAACCAAATATCCTGGTTTGGATATAAAGCTCACGTTGCAGTTGATTGCCATAGTGAACTACCAATTGCTATTATGGTTACACCTGCTAATACCCATGATGCTAAGATGGCAATACCTTTAATCGAATTAGTAAACAAGGCCTTGGAAGACTCAAAAAAACCTAAATACTATACCATGGATATGGGCTATGACAGTAAAGACATCTACTCTGTAGTAATGAACGACTTCAATGCTCAAGCAATTATCCCCATTAACTCCCGAGGCTCTAAGGACCATCCTGAAGGCTGTGACTTTGATGGAACCCCTATATGCTCAATGGGGCAAAGAATGGTGTTCTGGGGAAGTGATGCAAAGGCTGGAACCAATAAATATAGGTGCCCGCATGTAATGGGCAAATGTGATTGCCCCTACGGGTCTGCCTGGTGCTCACCATCTTCCTACGGTTTAGTTGTAAAGACTAAAGTTAAAGACGATCCAAGAATGAACTGTATACCAGCCCGTGGTACTAAGAACTGGCAAAGCCTTTATAACAAAAGAACTTCCGTAGAAAGATGTTTTGGTCGATTAAAACAACACTTGGGTGCTAACAGTATTCGTACCAGAGGATTGGAAAAAGTTACTCTCCACATAACATTGAGTTGTATTGCACTACTGGCTGGTAGTATTGCAGTAGCAAAGACCAAAAGAATTGAGCAGGCAGCTTAATAAATATTTTAATTTAAAGCGATTTACTATAGTATAGGATACTTATCACTACTCATTAGGTAAATTTTGTAAATTAATGCTGAGATCCTAAATTTTCAAAATTTATTTTAAAAAATTAAGCTATTTTGTACTCTTGGATTCACGTTTTTCTGGATTAACAATTATGCAATTCATTCAATTAAAAAAATACTAAACAGGGATGAATAAATATGAGGCTACAACTACTATTGGACTCAGAAAACCCAGTATTGTTGGCTACTAATTATCAACAACAAATTCAGGGGTTAATTTATAATTTATTAACCGACCCACTTATGCAGGCATTTCTACATGATCATGGTTTTGATTATAACCAACGACGCTTTAAGCTATTTACTTTTTCCAGGCTGATGGGGAAAAGTTACTTTAACCAGCAGGATAAAACCCTAAGGATCACTCCGCCGGTATTACTCTACATCTCCAGTCCTTGGACAGAGTTTCTGGAAAATCTGGCCAACAGCCTATTAGCTCGGGGGTTCATTCAAATTGGTAAAAATCAATTGCAAGTGAAAGAAATTAAATTGGCAGTGACACCACCTTTTAATCAAGACCAAAGCTATCCCGTTAAAATGCTCTCCCCGGTAACGATGTATAGCACCCTTGAAACGAGGGAAGGCAGCAAAAAAACCTACTACTATTCCCCGACTGAGAGGGAGTTTACTAGGCTAATCGCTCAAAATTTAGTCAAAAAGGCCAGTGCCTTTTACGGTGAGGATTGGTCTAAACTATTCTTCTGCATTGAAGTAGCAAATTCATTTCGAGCAAGCCAGCAGAAAATCATCATCTATAAAGGAACTGTGATTAAAGGTTGGTTAGGGAATTATCATATTTCGGGCCACCCCAAAATGTTAAAATTGGCCTACGAATCTGGCATTGGCAGCAAGAACAGCCAGGGGTTTGGGTTGTTTGAACTGTGTAACAACGGATAGAAAGGGAGCGATAAATTGATTGAGGCCATGCGAACACTGGCCCTGGATTACCTAGTTCAGGAATTGGCTGGTTACCCGGTGCCCCAGGATCCGGAGCAGTGGTATCAGGAATTTAGAAAAAACTCCCCGGGCAGGATGTTTCCCTACTTGGTGGAGGACAGCGGCAGAATCGAAAAGGTTTATCTACTAGAGGAAAAAGCAACGGGGGTTGTGGAACTGACGGTACAGGACATGATCCATGAGCCGGGCGGGAGTCGGGTTGGTTGTACCCAGGATAAATTACCTTTTATTAAACCCCCTGGTTCCCAAAGCCCCCAGATGGGGCCTGTGATTAAACGTAGTTATCAAAGCGGCAAGAGTGGCCCAAGCGCCAAAATTCTTAATACCACCATGAAAAGCTTTGCAGAAATAGCTTCAGATAATAAACCCTGGTCATCCTATTTTAAACAGATAGTGGAAATCCTCAGTGCCCCTCGGTTAAAACTGGTGGATCATTCCACTGTGGATTGGCAACAAGAGGGTTACGCTAATTTGTTAGACTGTGTGGTGCAAAGGATCGGCCCAGAGAAGAATACCGTTTTCCTAGCGGTGAAAGACAGAAACGGACGGTTACCTGGTGAAGTATCGGAATATATTGACTACTTACTCGGGGAAAAGCTGGCGGGTGAACGGTATGTAACTAGCGAAGCCCGGGCACAGGAAGACGGAGAATGTCCCCTGTGTAATGCAACTAAGGTAACTGTTTTTCCCAATGCCCTAAAAGGTGCGGGTATCAACTTTAAAAACACCGATCGGATTGGTGTCTTTCCGGGTGTTAACCCGGCCCAGGCCTGGAAGGGCTATGCCCTCTGTGGGGCCTGTGCGGATCTGTTATACGTGTACAAACATCATGTCATTAAAAAAGGGGGTCCGAACAAGGATCGGCAATTTTTTGGCAGCAAAATTGCCGGTGATTCCGCACTGGTGATACCGGTATTTTTTCCCGGTTTAGCGGCGGAGGTAAGGCAAGAACTTCTGTCCGACGTAACCGATTATATTAACAACATGAACAGTAATGTAACCCAGGACGAAGAAAGCCTGCTGGATATTTTGAAAGATGAAAAAAGCATTCTTAGCTTAATCTTTTTATGGGCTGATGTAGGACAAAACCTAGAAAATGTTACAGGTATGATTCACAGTGTGTTGCCCAGCCGGTTAAGAGAATTATCCCTGTTGAATGAGGCTTCCCGCAATTGGCACCATCCTCTATTTCCCAATGTTCCCTTGGCAATAGAAACGGCAGACTTTAGGCCGGATTTATCACTAAGAGCACTAAAAGTACTATTCTACCGGCCCGGGGGCAAAAAAGCGAAGGATATAAATGCCAGTAAGCAATTGTTTCAAGTAAAAAAACAACTAGCTGCCTGCGTATACCACCGGACGCCGGTGTTACTAGAACGGTTTTGGCAAGAAACAATAACTACCGCCCGCTGGCATTGGCTAGAAGCATCCCAAAAGAAGGATGGATATACAGGACTTCTTTACGAAGGAACAGGGAAAAACGGATCCTACTTAACACCCGCAGGGTGGATTAAGCATGTTAACTGGTGGTTGTACTATTTTAAACAGGTGGGGGTTATGGAAATGGAAAAGCAGTTTTACAAGCCTGCAATGGCTGAACTCCAGCCGTACTTTGGTTCTCAAAGCGGCATCGATACACCTGAAAAAGCCTATGCCTTTTTGCTGGGTGTGTTATATGGCAGATTACTAATGATTCAAGGGGGCAAAGGGGTAAACGTAGGGGCCAATGCTTTAACTTGGCTGAAACGCCTTACCCTAAAGGGTAAAGATTTACCAGAACTTTATACCAAGATCAGAAGCAAAATACTAGCCTACGAAGCCGAAAAATCCCAGGCGGTAAGGGAATTGATTACAGAAATTAGTACTCTGGGCATTGCCTTGGGGGACAATATTAAGCTAAGCGAAGTACAAACAAACTATTACCTGTTGCTGGGACAGGCCATGACAACTGTTATTCTTTCGAAAAAAACTGAGAAGGAGAATGAGGCCTAATGGAAAAGCAAGTCAATACTTTATCGGGTCGAAAAGAGTTCTTATTCCTGTACGATATTAAAATGGGTAACCCCAATGGTGATCCGGATGAAAACCGCCCCCGTGTACTGCCGGACGGCACCT
Source organism: Desulforamulus reducens MI-1 (assembly GCF_000016165.1). GTDB lineage: Bacteria > Bacillota > Desulfotomaculia > Desulfotomaculales > Desulfotomaculaceae > Desulfotomaculum > Desulfotomaculum reducens. The sequence goes on from NC_009253.1 coordinate 582,238, forward strand.
ATTATGTGACAGATGTACGGCTGAAACGCTACAGTAGAGACTTTTTAAAGCAACTTGGCCATGCTATTTTAGTGGATAACATCGAAGGGAGAACCACCAACCTTACCGGCCGGGTGGCTTACTATCTAAACAAAACCGGCCAGGAAAAGGCCGAAGGTAGCCAACTGGTTGATATCCTACTGGATTCCTTCATTGATGCCCGTATTTTTGGCAGTTCACTTGCCTTTAAGGCTGAAAAGGTTAAAGATGCCAAGGGGAAGGAAACTACCTGGGAGCCAAAACCCGAGCCCAAAACACTCACCGGTGCCACCCAGATAAACATGGGTGAGGTGCTGCACCAGGCAGAAAGTGTAGATATACACGGAACTTCCTTCTTTGGCAGTGATGATTCCAAAACCCAGGGAACCTTTACCACCTTTTATGGGTTGCGTTATGCACTGATTGGCTTCTCGGGGATAGCAAACCAACATTCGGCTAAAACTTCCCATATGAGCGATAACGACTACGACCTGTTGCTGAAATCCATGTGGCACGGTGTTCGGTCTGCCGCCAATACCCGGACGAAGGTGGGCCAAATACCCCACCTGTTAATCAGTATTGAATACAATGAGGGAGAAGAATTTCAGTTTGGCCGCCTGCACGACTATGTAAAACTTCTTGCAGGGGACGATAAGGAAGAAAAAAGCTGGGCCTCCCCCGAAGATTACAAGGTAGATTTAGCCAAACTAATAGAGAGAATTGAAGGACAAAGCCAGCGAATTAAGAACGTGCGCTATGCTGTTTCACCGGATCTGCAATTACTGCAGGAGATACCGGTAAAATGGCAACTAATGGATATAGAAAATGTAACAAAGGCAGTGGAATAACATGATGAAACTAATTGCTTTCCGCCTTAGTGGCCGGTTTGGTCATTTTCTCCGGGCGGAGGCGGGGACCAGTGCCCTAAGCTACCCGGTGCCGCCCCGGACAGTTTTACTGGGCATCCTGGGGGCGGTACTGGGCCTGGAAAAGGATCTCCCCCAGGAACTGTTGGAGCCGCTACACATTGCCCTGGCTGGGCCGGTACCCCAAAGCCACTGGCATAAGGCTAAACTGCGTAAGGACCCGCCCGAAGCACTGCCCCAGGTGGTGAAAAATAACCAAAAACAGGAAAAGACTACAAAGCCAGAAATGGCTACGTTAATCACCCAGGAATGGCTGTTTAACCCTGCTTACACTATTTGGGTTGCCTTGCCAGAACCCTACCATCAACAATTGGAACAGCGACTAAAGGAGCGGTGCTGGCATTTTCAACCCTGCCTAGGCCTTTCAGAGATGATGGCAGATATCGAATACTTGGGGACCTTAATGGCAGAAAAATTGCCCAGGGGCAGTTACCCCGTAACATCCATTATTCCGCAGGAACAGGCCAAACTAGATTTAACCCAGGTATACGACCAGGAGCTGGCACTTCAACCCCTCCGTATGCCCAGAACCGTTACTTCTAGCCGGGTATTTGGCCACTCTAGCTACTTCATTGAAACTAAGGGCCACCCGGTGATGGTAGAGACAGAGCAAGCCTACCAAGTTGGGGACCGGGTTTTGATGTTTATATGACAGAACAACTAAAATCACACCCACACCTTTTTTTACACCAGCACATTGAGCAGGTTAACCAGGCCACAAAGGCAATAAGAGATTGGCATACTACTGACACAATAACCAATGATATAAAGTTATTGCTGGGCCATCTGGCCAAATACCATGATTTGGGCAAGGGTACCCCTGCCTTTCAGGAATATATCGAAAATCCAGAGGGTTATCAGGGTGATCCCCAGGAGAAGGCCCATTCAACTCTTTCTTTACTGCTGACACTGGCCATTGCAAGGCAGCAATCCTGGGAGGAGTTACACACCCTGGTCATTGCCGCCGCTGTTGCCGGGCATCACAGCAGACTGCCAACCATCCCGGAGAAGAAAATAGGGGGCGTATGTTGCCCCCAATGGGATATCGACGGCTTTGCGGGGGGAGAAAAGGCGTCACTCTTGAAACGGCAATTAGCCAGCATCGATTTCCCTGCACTAGAGCAGGAAACAAAGGTAGAATTTGGGTCTTATGGTTTGGCCCAGGCATTGCAAAGCGACCCAGCCAAATCTTTGAGGGAAATGAAGAGATTTTTAATCACAAGAATATATGGCATATTTGCCTCCCTAAGTTTGGAAGAAGCCCTAAGATTAAGAATGAAGGCGCAACTGCTCTATTCGGTTTTACTGGAAGCGGATAAGGCTTTGCTGGCAGTATCCAGCCCAGAGGTGTATTTAAACAGAGAGGTTCGGCATTGGCAGTCCCGGTGGGTTGAGGATAAAATTGGCAAGCCCCCGGAGACCTCAATTAATCAATTGAGACAAAGGGCAAGGCAAGGGGTAATTGCCGCACTGGAGGCCAAAAACACCAACCTTTACAGTCTCACCGCTCCAACAGGCTGTGGCAAAACCATGCTGGCAGCCACTTGGGCCCTTAAATTAAGAGAACGGGTGACCGAAGGACAGGCTCCGCCCAAGATTATCATTGTACTACCATTTTTATCAGTCATCGACCAAACGGCCAGGGAATATGCCAGGCTATTATCCCACAGTGGGCAAGAAACAGATGGTCGCTGGCTTATCCAGAGCCATTCCCTGGCCGATCGCCACTACGCCAGGGGGTTAGAGGATGAGGACGGTCGTTTTTTTATTGATACCTGGCGCAGTGAAATAATCATTACAACCTATGACCAGTTTTTAATGAGTTTGTTAGATCCCCGGGCTAAGTACCAAATGAGGTTTCATAATCTGTGTGATGCCATGATAATCATGGATGAAGTACAAGCATTGCCTTGTAAATTATGGCAGACACTGGAAAAGGTATTTCAGGCCCTAGCCAGTGAGGGCAATAGCAGGTTGCTACTGATGTCAGCCACGCTACCGCCCTTTATGAAAGAGGCACTTCCTTTATTGCCGGACTACCAAGGATATTTTACCCTGTTTAATCGTTACACCCTGCAACTACGGCTACAGGAATCACAGACGTTGGATAATTTCTGCGAAGAAATGTCAGACAGATTGATTGGTTGGCTGGAATGTAGCAATCGCATTCTGATCACCCTAAATACCCGCCACAGTGCTCGCAGGGTGCGGGATTTTCTTAGCCAAAGTTGGCCTGCTGAGTATGGAGATGTGCCGCTGTTCTTTATCAGTGCCGATGTGACACCAAAGGACAGGCTGGAAATAGTAAAACAAATCAAACAGGGCAAACCCTGTGTTGTTGTATCAACCCAGTGTATTGAGGCCGGTGTGGATATTGATATGGATCGAGTTATCCGGGATTTTGGCCCCCTGGACAGCATTATTCAAATTGCCGGAAGATGCAACCGTGAAGGGCTAAGGGCCCAGGGTGTCGTTGAGGTGGTGGATTTAATCAATGAACAGGACAAAAGATATTCAGAAATGATATATGATACTACCCACCTGCAAATTACCAGAAAAATTTTAGCAGATAAGCAGGAAATTCAGGAGAAGGAAATAATAACTTTATCCACTCAGTATTTTAAAGATTTAACCGAGCAAAAGGATACTGGGTACAATCATTTGATACGCTTTGCCAAATGGCAGGAGGATACGCCGGTAAAGGAGCTGCTTAGGGGTAAAGAACGATTGCAGATAGATTTTTTGGTGTTGGAACAAGATGCAGAGTTGAGGGATGAAATGCAGATAGTGGGCCGTATAAAGGACAGGTGGGAAAGAAGGGAAGCGTGGAGAAAACTGTCCGGCAGAATTGCCCTTGTTTCAGTTAGTATTTTTGCCCAACCAGGTTTCCACCCAGAACAAATAGCAGATGAATTCATGGGGAGTTGGTGGGTGGTTCGGGAGGGTTATTATAACAGTAAACAGGGATTATTGATTGAGGGAGAAACAATGATTTTATAGAGTTTCCGGTGTTAGTAATGAAGGCTAAAAAAGTCGTCGATCTCCGGTGGCGTAATAACTCCGGGGGATCGACGACAATGGCAAAACACATAGATGCTTATAACATGCGGGGTGCGGGGTTTTACCCTTACTCCCCGGTGGTGGTTAAATAAAAGGTCTGTCAAACGGCAGGCCGCATATTTACTGAATTTTGACGGGTTATCAGCCTACCTATAAGGAATTGAAACCCGTATTTTTAGGAAGCAGGGATCAAAGCACAAAAGAGTTATCAGCCTACCTATAAGGAATTGAAACTCCCTATCCTTGGCAGTATCGTTTTCTGGAGGTACTGTGTTATCAGCCTACCTATAAGGAATTGAAACATTGTTTCAAGGCTTGGTTGCAATTTTCCGGTTTCGTTATCAGCCTACCTATAAGGAATTGAAACACAATTACGAAAACGTATTAGTTACCGAGGAAAATATTGGTTATCAGCCTACCTATAAGGAATTGAAACAATATCAAGATGCTTTAAAACTAGGCGTTAAATTTGGTTATCAGCCTACCTATAAGGAATTGAAACGTTTTTTGTTCCAATTGTGCCCCAAAACTTGGGGCACGTTATCAGCCTACCTATAAGGAATTGAAACCACCATGCCGGGGCTAGGTTTACAAAGATTAGCATACGTTATCAGCCTACCTATAAGGAATTGAAACATTTACCAATAAATGTATATTATATAATTTGAATATAGGTTATCAGCCTACCTATAAGGAATTGAAACATTTGAGTCTGCTGCACTCAATTTTCGGAGGGTATAGTTATCAGCCTACCTATAAGGAATTGAAACCTACATAATATATAAATTATGTAGCGAGTTATCAGCCGTTATCAGCCTACCTATAAGGAATTGAAACGTTTTTTGTTCCAATTGTGCCCCAAAACTTGGGGCAGTTATCAGCCTACCTATAAGGAATTGAAACCAAAAGATAAAAATAATAGTATCATTTAATCAGGGGTTATCAGCCTACCTATAAGGAATTGAAACATGCCCGTCCGGTAGAAGAACCAGCAGGCAAACATCCGTTATCAGCCTACCTATAAGGAATTGAAACATACTTTTATGCAGTCGATGTTTTCTTCGGTGACACGGGTTATCAGCCTACCTATAAGGAATTGAAACATAATATTAGGGATTGCAATATACAAGTTTGGTCTTCTCCGTTATCAGCCTACCTATAAGGAATTGAAACTTGTGCCTACCCTGTTATGTAGAGTAAGCACTAAAAAGTTATCAGCCTACCTATAAGGAATTGAAACCTATTTTTTGGTTGGTGTTTGTCATTGTTATGCACGTTATCAGCCTACCTATAAGGAATTGAAACGTAATATTGCATACGAATTTCTTCATGGTATCATCCGTTATCAGCCTACCTATAAGGAATTGAAACGAAATATCCAAAAAGCTTTAGAAAAACGGCTAGAGAGTTATCAGCCTACCTATAAGGAATTGAAACTTGGCAAGTACGCTTTAAATTCCGGTGAGAAGATCGTTATCAGCCTACCTATAAGGAATTGAAACATTGCTAACTTAGGGACCCTAGAGACAATAAAACGATAGAATACCCACAAAAATCTTTATTAAATCCCGGAGGTGAAAAGTTTGGAATATGTGATGGTTCCTGTTACCGGAACGCTTATTTGGTACTATTACATTTGCCAGCGGGAGGTTTGGTTAATTGGCCATCAAATTACACCGGACCAAAGTGATTCTAATATATCCCTGGGAAGGTATATTCACGAAAACTCATACGACAGAGAAAGAAAAGAACTTGTCATTGGCCATAGTAAAATGGATGTATTCCGAGTTAGTAACGGGGAACTAGTTGTAGGAGAGGTTAAAAAAAGCTCAAAGTATAGTCAGAGTGCCCGTATGCAACTTGCTTTTTATCTAATGGAATTACAAGACCGTGGGATTAAGGCCAGGGGGGAACTTCGCTTTCCCCAGGAGAAAAAGCTAGAAGAAGTTGTTTTGGATGAAAATATCCTGGAAGAACTGGGGAGGGCTTCCCAAGCGATTACCCAAATACTAAGCTTGCAAAGACCTCCGGAACCTAAAAAAATAAATTTTTGTAAAAACTGTGCCTATGCTGAATTTTGCTGGGCTTGACGGAGGGGGGGTGTATTAATGAAGAAAACGATCTACATTTTTTCAGATGGAGAGCTTCACCGAAAAGATAATACCCTTTGTTTTGAAAAAGAAAAAGAAAAACGCTATATACCGATTGAGGACACCGGTGAAATAATGGCCTTTGGGGAAATAAACATTAACAAGCGTTTGTTAGAGTTTTTATCACAAAAGGAAATCTTACTACACTATTTTAACCATTACGGTTACTACATGGGGACATTTTACCCCCGGGAACATTTGAATTCTGGATTTATGATCTTAAAGCAAGCGGAGCATTACATGGATCAAACCTTACGACTGAAGATTGCCATTGAGTATATTAGAGGGGGAGGCAAAAATATCCGCCAGGTGCTCAAGTACTACCAGGGCAGGGGAAGGTATGTGGGAGACAAACTAGAGGCAATAGAGAAACTTTTGCTAGATATAGATCAGCAGCAAGATATACCGTCCCTTATGGCGGTGGAGGGAAATATTCGAAGCTGGTATTACAAAGGCTTTGATGATATTATTTGTGATACTAATTTTGTTTTCGAGGAACGAAGCAGGCGGCCTCCCAAAAACTTTCTCAATACCTTGATTAGTTTTGGTAATTCCATAATGTATTCAATTTGCCTAAGTGAGATATATAAAACCCACTTAGACCCGCGGATTGGCTACCTGCATGCCACTAATTTTCGGCGATTTTCTTTAAATTTGGATGTCTCCGAGATATTTAAGCCAATTTTAATAGATAGAACCATTTTCTCTTTATTGGCGCGTAAAATGATCACCGCCAAGGATTTTGATCGGGATGCAAACGGGGTTTTGCTAAAGGAAAAAGGAAAAAAGTGTTTTATTCATGCTTTGGAAGAAAAGTTAAAAACAACTATTAACCACCGGGATTTAGGCCGTCCTGTTTCCTACCGAAGATTAATTCGCCTTGAACTTTATAAATTAGAAAAACACCTGATGGGGGAAAAAACTTATACACCATTTATTGCCAGGTGGTAATGATTAACGAAGGACGTGGAATTCATGTTTGTTATCCTGGTCTATGATGTAAATCAAAAGCGGGTTGCAAAGGTATTAAAAAGGTGTCGACAATATTTAACCTGGGTACAAAACTCGGTATTGGAGGGTGAAATATCTGACGTAAATCTTAAAAAGCTTAAAATGGAGTTGCAAAAGATCATTAATAAAGAAGAGGACTCGGTGATTTTTTATACCATGAGAACAACCAATTATTCTTCCAGGGAGTTAATTGGATTACAGAAAAACGAGGAAGGGAATATCATTTAAATCCCTCAACATAAAAAACGTAGGACATCAGGGTCATTGGGCGTTCAGTTCATGTTAATAAGGTATTGTACTCACAGAACGTTAACAACTTAACGAACGAAGGCGAAATACTGCATTTGGATCGGTGAGCATGAAAGTGCAGTTTTTAAGTAGATAGCCTACTTGGTTATCATATACAGTTGCTGTAGCTACATCCCAAGTTAAGGGAATGCGATCTTTAGAAATCTATTTAGCCCCCTCCATATTTGAGTCATCCACTCTTATTGAGATAAAATAATAAACTAATTTCGGGATATGGAGAAAGAGAATGACCAATTAAAGAAACTCCATGGGGAAAAAGACTTGAAGATTGCCATTTTAACTGACTTACTAAAAAAGTCCAACCCGGGCTTCAAGACAAACTTTAAATAGCCGACGATTGGATTGCCCGGGGATATGCAAAATCCTTTGTACTGGAAACATTGGAGAATACCACAGGAAGAAAAAAGGTCAGGATCGCCAAAATCCAAGTACAAATCAAGGCGGTCGGCCAATTCCGGGATACTCTGCGGCGTCCCCCGTTAAATAGACACATAAAACACAAGTATTGCTTCCTGTTTCATAGAATTGCTTAATATTTCATTAAGATATTGATTATGTGCAGTGGTCTGGTAGTAACCTGGCCACCGTTCTTGACTCCATGTGCTAATTTAAAATTACCCGACCGACGGATATACGCCAAAATCTGGTTACCTCGGTCGGGTCTATTCAGTCTAGCACATGAAGTCAAGAATCTTCGCTTCGCTCGACCGCAGGCGGCGGTTACCTGTTGTGGATAGTGGGAATTTTTCCCCTCCCTCTGGAGACCGCCTGTTTATAATCTTTGTGAAGTGTCCGATTACAATTATTCATTAATTCTGGTGCCTTAAGCTACCATCGCTGCAGAGTAATATTCCTCCGGTGTCGGCGTTTGTCAAGAAAGTTGTCGCATAAGTGATAAAAAAGTTAAGTCAGTTTAGAAACTTGTCTTGAACCAGTAATTTATTATTGTAAAACACAAAGTTCTCATTCTTAGAAAACCTTGATAGGAACGGGCTTTTCTTATTGACACATAAAGGGACAAGTCTTTATAATGAATTTAAGCTTAAGGTTCGGACTTAAGCTCGCAGAGAGCTACAGGAACATCAGTGGGAGATGTTCCTCAAAAGAGAAAATCGCCAATTGGATAATGGAAGTTCAATTGGCAAGAGACAAGCGGACGGGCGCTGGCATTAGAAGCTAGTGCCTTTAGTCTTTCTTGGAGGAATTTTTTTGAAAAGAGTTATGGTCTTCATAGACGGGAATAACTTTGAGAAAGCTGTAACCAACTTATATAGTGGGAGTCAGCAGAGAATTGATTATTCCAAACTAGCCAACTATTTAGCTGGAAAGCGAAATGGTAATTTACAAAGATTATATTATTACACCGCGGCAAGTAACAACGATAAACAAAAGGCAGCTTCTACTAAGAATTTTGTGGATACTTTAAACAAACAGGTTCCTAATTGCATTGCCAAAATTGGTTATTTACAGGTTGTTGGAAAGGATGCTAGTGGTCAAGATATTTACACCGAGAAAGGCACTGATGTTAACATCGCTGTAGATTTAGTGTCTTTAGCGTTTTTCAATGCCTACGATGAAGCAATCCTGTTAAGTGCCGATACTGATTACGAACCGGCCGTCAATATGGTTAGGCAGTTTGGAAAAACGGTAGTATTAGGCATTGTAGACAGGCAAAAGGCTGGATATTTGAAGGGGTTGTGTGATGACCATATTTCCCTGCAGATTGCGGATCTAGACCAGGTAAAGAGATAAATGAAAGGGCTGCCGAGGTTCCAATCCTCAGCAGCCCATTGGAATCTATGGCTGTATAGTCCGAACCTATACAGCCTTCACTATATAGTATGCACGAATGTAAATAGTAACACACCTATATACTGACATACCTTCATCCACTTTACTTAGTAACTTTCTCAGCATAACCAATGCCTCCCATTTTCTTCTGCAACCACGGAGACGGTGCCGGGGCTGTCAAGGGTGGAGTGCAGTGCAGCGTGAGGGAGTGGAGCAGGCCTGCTACCGATCAAGACCTTTATGATGTGGCAACTGCCATCAATAGTCTGCAGAATAACGCCCTGGTTGGTGTTTTTCGGGCCGATGACAGTGAGCTAATCAACGAATAGTCTGGACATACCAGGCTGAAGGATTAAGAAGAATAGGAGGTTATGAACCATGACCAAGACATTGGAGCTGATTTTCGTCAACGTGGCCGGTGACAAGGTAACCTTGCGGGTTACCGATCCCCGAGATGATTTGCAAGAAGCCGAGGTTAGAACCGTCATGGATACGGTGGTAGCCAAGAACGTCTTCACCAGTTCCGGCGGTAGCTTAACCGGCGTGGCTGGTGCTCGCCTGGTCACCCGAGATGTATCCGAATTGAACATTCTTTAGTAGTAACCAGGGAGGGAGGCAGCGGCCTCCCTTTTGGGTCTTATAAGAGGGAGGAAAAGCAATGGAGGAACTTTTTAAACTAGCCTCGAACTACGGTTTCCCAATGGTGGTGGCGGGTTACCTGCTGCTCCGCTCACAACAGGGCAGTGGGTGGGGTGGCAGATTCCTATCATATTAAGGGCATGGCTGCAGATATTCGGGTTCCGGGGCTGGTAGTGGCAGAATTAGGCCGCCTGGCGGAACAGGCAGGGTTTGAGGGTATTGGTACATATCCAACCCAGGTATTTGTCCATGTGGATATAAGGTACAATTCTGCACGGTGGGAGGCACAGCCAGTGAAACGATAGGCTACGTTTCACTGGCTGTCTACTTTTCTAGTTACTCCCTGCTAGCACTTTTCCACTTCCACCGCGGCAATGACACCATTGGCTACCTTCAATAATCACAGGTTCTTTCTCCTGCAAGGTTATTACCTCCGTTTGGTTATTTAAATTTGGGAAAGGAAAGAATAATCGTTGCTAAATTAATTAATACAATGTTATTATATTAGCAAATGATTATATAATCAATTAGTATTAAGATAACTTAACTTAAAGGGGGCTTTAGATCATGGAAATTAAAGTATTGGGAACTGGCTGCCAGAAGTGCAAAGAAGTGGAGAAGTTGGTGCGGGAGGTATTGGCAGAAATAAATGTACCCGCCAATGTAGAAAAGGTGGAGGACATTGCCCAGATCGTACAGTATGGTGTCATGCTGACACCGGGTTTGGTGATTAACGGGAAAGTTAAGGTATCTGGTCGGGTGCCCAACAAGGCCGATATCAAAAAGCTGATTGAGGAGGAAAAGTAGTTTGTAGAGGGGGAGAGGAGAACATGGGAGCAAATTTAGATGCCAAAACCCTTGCCCTAATCGGTGTGGGGGCCAGTGTAGGGGCAAACTGCTTTCCTTGCCTGGAGCAAAAGGTTACCGAAGCCTTAAAGGCGGGAGCTTCTGTGGAGGAAATTGCTCAAGCGGTGCAACTGGGAGAAGAAGCGAAAATGCAGCCCAATCAGGGGATCAAGGCCCTGGCGGAGATGCTTTTACAAAACGCCCAGTCTTTGTTGGACAGAGGTTCCGCCGGAGGTTGCGGCTGAAAAGCATAGGACAAACGGCGTGACCGTTTGATTAAGAAGTCACTTCCTTTATTAAGGGAGTGGCTTTATTCATTCGGTGGCAAATTAAAGGTGCTACCGTGTTGGGAACTTCAGAAGATTTTTCTTGACTAATCAAAACTACAGATATAATATTAGAATGTAATTATATAATTATATAATATGTCAGCGAGGAGGAATTACTATGTTTGACTGGCTGGATTATTTAATGCAGCTATTGGTAACCAATGTTTTTGGCCTATCCATGCAATCCCGGACTGGGGCCAGTGTGCACTTTTTCTTTTACGACACCATTAAAATTATTATTTTGCTAGGGGTCATGATTTTTGCCATCTCCTATATTCGCAGTTACTTCCCACCGGAACGGACCAAGCGAATTCTGACACGGTTTAGTGGCATAACCGGTAATATCATGGCCTCCTTACTGGGCTCTGTAACACCTTTCTGCTCCTGTTCCTCAGTACCCTTGTTTATTGGCTTTGTGGAAGCGGGTATTCCGCTGGGTGTGACCTTCTCCTTTTTGATCACTTCACCTATCGTCAATGAAGCAGCCTTTGCTATCTTAATCGGTAGCTTTGGGGTTAAAATTGCCGCCATTTATATCGTAGCCGGTACCATACTGGGCGTGCTGGGTGGTCTGGTCATTGGCAAGATGAAGATGGAAGATCAGATTGAGGAATATGTGAAGCAAATTAAAATGGGTGAAACTGAAATACAGGAACTGACTACCCAGGATCGCATTGCCTTTGCAAAGGGGCAAGTGGTGGATATCGTGAAAAGGGTTTGGTTATATATTCTCATTGGTGTGGGCATTGGAGCTTTTATCCATGGTTATGCACCGGCGGAACTGCTGGCTAAATATGCCGGACCACAAAATCCCTTTGCGGTTATTGTGGCAGTTATTCTGGGGGTACCTCTGTACTCCAACGCCCTGGGCACCATTCCCATTGCCGAGGCTCTCATCAACAAAGGGGTGGGCTTTGGTACAGCAATGGCCTTTATGATGGCTACAACTGCCCTGTCTTTGCCAGAAATGATTATCCTGCGTAAGGTTATCAAACCCCGCTTAATTGCCAGCTTTGTGGTGGTCACCAGTATTGGGATCATTATCATTGGTTATCTGTTTAATTTCCTAGTATAACCTGTAAGGCCGTTGATTTATTCAGCGGTCTCTTTTGTTTGTAAAATTTTTACAAATTACTTGTTTACCGGGAATATTGGTGCTAATATATAATAAATTTATAATATAAGCAAAAGGTAGGGTAAATGGAGGAGGCGGGTTTATGAAGAAGCGTGGCAAATTTGTGGCGCTGGGTGTGATTTTACTGGCCTTTGTGGCGGTGGGTAGCAAACCCCTTTGGTCCGGGGGTGGAGAGAAAGCGAAAACACCCCAGGTGGTTACCACTCAGACCGAAGCTGGTCAAACAGACACCAGTAAAAGTGAGCCAAGTCAAGCAAAGGTCAGTTCTACAGATACTAGCCAGAACTCGGCAGTTCAGCAGCAAACAATTGCTGTTAACACAAAGGCCCCTAAGCTGGCTAAACTTTTAGAAGATAGCTTTGCCAAAGGCAAGCCCGTGGCGGTGGTCTATACCTACAACGCCGATTGCTGACCCACCACGAAGGAATTCTTTTCCCACCACCGGTCGGTGGTACAGCAAATTGAAAAGAAATATGGCGATCAGCTAACTTTTACTTGGATTGATATTGCTGTTTATCAGGAGTCTGAAGGGGCAGAGTTAAACAAAACCGCTGCAGCAATGAAGGTTCAAACCGCTCCAGCCCTGGTGCTTTTTGATGGTAAGCAGAAGTTGGTGCAGACTTGGATGGGAGAATTGAACCAGGCTGAGGTCAGCAAAGCCATCGAACAGGTGGTGAAGTAGATGCCAGCTCTGGAAACGCTTTTGGCAGGCTCGTTACTGTTTTCCCTGCTGGCAGCCCTAACAGCAGGACTGTTCAGCGGGATTAGCCCCTGCACCTTACCCACCGCTGTTATGGTAGTGGCCTATGTGGGGGGCTATGACAATCGCTCACGACTAAAGGGCTTTATCCTGTCCCTGTCCTTTGTGCTTGGCTTATCTCTCACCCTGGCCATTGCCGGGGCGGTGGTATCCGCTGTGGGAGGGCTGTTTATGGGGAGCAAGGTGGTCTGGTATCTGGCTGCCCTGGTGGCAGTGCTGATGGGAGCCAATCTGCTAGGGCTCTTTAAACTGCCTGGTTTTGGCGTCAACCCCACTGGGGTTAAGCAGGGCAGTGGGGTGCTGGGGGCCTTTTTGTTGGGCATTCCCTTTGCCATCATCGCCTCTCCCTGTACCGCTCCCATTACCGCCACGGTGCTGGCCTACGCCGCAACCAAAGGCAGTGTGTGGTACGGCTTTACCCTGCTCTTTGCCTACGCAATAGGTCGCAGCATCCCGCTGCTGGCTGCGGGAACATTTACTTCAGTTTTGAAAAATGCCTCGAAGTTTGAGAATTTTAGCTTAGTGGTGCAAAGGATTAGCGGTATGGCTTTGATTGGGTTAGGCTTTTATTTGCTGTATGGGATTGTTGACTAGTTGAGAAGTAATATCGGTATAACCATAATTGAATTTACAACTATACAATAAAGATGGTTCGCGCCAACTCTATTTTTGTGAAAAAATCTAATAAATATTGAGAAACTGACTAGGCTATATTTCTATATAAGAGTATAATTATATACATATTAAGATAAACGGGAGGGGTTCACAATGTGGAGCAACCTGGTGGCTTTCTGCTTCATGGGTGGCGGTGGCATCGGGACCGCCATTGGTGGCAAAATCATTGCTGCGGTGGGCTTTACCTCCTTCTATGGTTATGCTGCAGGGGCTTTGGTAGGTCTGTTACTGGTGGCCTTTGTGTTGGTGGAAGTGGCTAAACCGGCAGTTGTAGAGTGTGCCAAGTAATACACGCTGTGATTCTTTGGCCTTATTTTAAAGACTGATGCAAAGCAATATAGATCATTTTTAAATTGAGGAGGAACAAGGACAATGGAGAAAAAAGTAAGCTGTGGATGCGGCAATGCTGAACCTGTGCAACAAGAAGCACCGAAAGAAAACTGGTACCTGCCCTATATGGACCAAAAGACAAAGGGCCTTGAAGTGGAGGAAAAGAAAAGCCCGGTGGCGGTATTCTATTGTGCCGGGGCCTCAAATGTAGGTCAGTCCACGATGTTGGCCAGTGTGAAGGCAGCGAACCAGGTTGGCTACGATAAGGCCGCACTGTTGTGCCTGGCCAGTATTTCCGCAGGTCTCAAAAATATTCATAACGGGGCTAAAAATGCCAAAGGCATTGTAGCAGTGGATGGCTGCCCCATGCAGTGTGCCTTAAAAACCTTGCAAAAGGCCGAATTTACGCCCGAGAAAAGTTTTGTGCTAACCAAAGATTTTGAGATAAAAAAGAATTTTGACTTAAATTCTCAGGAGGATATTGAGAAAATTGCCTCCGGTGTGGCCCGTGGTATATTGGAAGTCTATCAAGGCTCATAATAGTAGAGAGATTCATTAAGTCATTTAGGTGGTGAGGGCTATGCCTTTACCGCCTTTTATGAAATGCTTGCAAGGAGATGATTTCGTGGGTGTCTTTAAAGCAATCAATAAACATATGATTAAGTTTTTGATGCTGGCTGTGGTGTTGGGGCTCATTGTGGGAGCAATGGTTCCGGGTTTGGGGCAGCGACTTCAGGTGCTTTATCCCTTTTCTCTGTTTGTCATGCTATACCCGATGATGGTTGGCATTAAGCTGGGGGAAGTCAGCGGAGCAGCTAAGCGGCTGGGTTTTATGACGGTGGTTATACTCTTTAATTACCTAGCATCCCCCTTGCTGGCTGCCTTTTTAGCTAAAACCTTCCTGGGCAGCTATCCAGACTTTGCGGTGGGGCTCATTCTCACCGGGGTGGTACCCTGTGCGGGCATGATAGTGGCATGGACCGGACTGGCCAAAGGCAATGCACCCATGACCCTGGTGATTACGGTGGTCAGTTTATTGGCAGGTATTTTTCTCATCCCCACTTGGATGCTGGCCCTGGCCGGGCAATATGTGCCAGTGAATGCTCTACAAATGCTAAAAACCATTCTAATTACCATTGTGGGACCGCTCATTCTGGGTAACCTGACCCGGATATGGTTGGTTAAACGACTGGGTCCCCAGAAGTTTATGGAGCTAAAGCCCATTTTTCCAGGCATTTCGGCTCTTGGGATGTACTCGGTCTTTTTCATCTCCATGTGTGCCGAAGCGGTTAATTTGATCCAACATCCCCAGTACCTACTGACCATCAGTGTGCCACTGGTTATCTTTTATCTGCTTCTCTTTAGTGGCTCAGTGCTCTATGCAAGGCTTGCCAAAATCAATTATGGCGACATGGTGGCATTAACCTATGGCGTCAGTGGCAAAAACATTTCCATCGCCCTGGCCCTGGCGGTGATGTTCTTTTCGCCTCTCACGGTGATGATTATTGCGGTGAAACCCTTGATTCAAGTTTGCTTTATGGCTGGCTTTTTCAAGCTGACTCCCAAACTGAAAGAGTATTGGGAGCGGGTGTTGCCCGCTGGAGAAGGTCTGCCTGGGAAAAGTATGGGTTAATCATCTTAGAGTTTTGGTAGTTTATGAAAGTTTTTCTTCATAGCTACGAACTCAACGCCCAGCTCAGGTAGTTTGCTCTTGGCCGCCTCTTTGGCAGCGTTTAAGGCTTTGATGTTGCTCACCACCGGTACAATATCTGTCTGACGAATGAGATTACATCGTTCCATTTCGTTACAACTGTTTGTTCTAATATGGCTTATTGTGCCGGTTAACACAAATGAGTATTCGTACCGATGTGAGAAAATGTTTTTTGGACAGGGAAAGGGCAACCACCTTCGGGTGGCTGCCCTTCTTGCTCAGCATGGGTAATCTACCCCAATCTTTTTCATTGTACACGTAGGTACAGATAACCGATGCCCTTTAATTATTTGTTGTTCTCCATAATAATTTGTAATATCTTTACTTTGTTTTCATGAATTACTGTTTGTTCATTAATAAGATTATTGTTTTTAGCCACACCTAGATCAGTAAGGACAATATGAGTATTAATAGGTATATCGGCATTCTCCAGAATTTTTCTGGCACAATGTAAATTACACCCGTCAATTACGATAACTTTTGAGCCATCCTTAGCTTTTTCCACGAAAGAGCCAATCTTGCCACCAACGCCAGCTAGGCAAAAAAGTTTGCCTTGACCATCCATCGTTAATTGGCGACAAACATCATTGGCAATTTGACCCACGTTAGACCCTCCAGAACAAGAGAAAAAAAGTACGGGGGCAGAGGAACAACCACAATCACAATTACTCATAGAAAATTCTCCTTTCTTAATTTACTAATTGTTAGCCCCAGAAGGTACCAAAAATCATACCTGCCAGAGTAGACATGATGACCACCAGTGTTACATAAACCGCTGTCTTTTTAGTGCCCATAATTTTGTGAATGACAATCATGCTGGGTAGGCTTAAGGCAGGACCAGCCAGGAGTAGGGAGAGGGCGGGGCCTTTGCCCATGCCGCTGCCCAAAAGGCCCTGGAGGATGGGAACTTCCGTCAGGGTGGCAAAGTACATAAAAGCACCAAAGACCGAAGCCAAGAGATTGGCGCCCAGGGAGTTGCCACCCACCAATTGAGCCACATACTGCTCGGGGATAATTCCGGCATCCAGACCAGGGCGACCCATTAAAAAGCCAGCCACCAGTACACCACCCAGCAGCAAGGGGAAGATTTTCTTAGCAAAGTCCCAGGTGGAATCCAGCCAACCGGTAATTTCACTGCGATCGAACCAAAGTTTTAACAAAATAGCTAGTAGGATGAGGAAAAAGATAGCTAAATACCAGTGTATTTCATAAACAGCATTGAAAAAGCCCACTGACTCCGGTGGTTTACCCCAGGCGGCAAAAATTAGAATGAAGACCATTGTAGCAAAGTAAAGGGCATATTGCCCCAGGGATCGCTGATCCTCCGGCGGGGGTGGCAAGGTAAGGGCAGCGGCCACCTTTTCCCGTTCTTCCTTAAGAAAAATGAGGTGCATCAGTAAGCCAATGATGATGGAAAATATCACTGCGCCCACTGCCCGGGCGATGCCGATATCGGCACCTAGAATCCTGGCGCTTAGAATAATGGCTAAGATGTTTATGGCTGGGCCAGAGTAAAGAAAGGCTGTGGCCGGACCAATACCAGCACCACGGGTGTAAATGCCTGCAAAGAGCGGCAGCACGGTGCAAGAGCAAACGGCTAACACCGTACCAGAAACCGAGGCTACGCCATAGGACAGAATTTTATTGGCTCCGGCCCCAAAATACTTGAGGACCGATGCCTGGGAGACAAAGACAGAGATGGCACCGGCAATAAAGAAGGCTGGCACCAGGCAGGTAAGCACATGCTTCTGGGCGTAGTCCTGCAGCATGTAAAAGGCTTCCAGAATGGCCCCGGTAACACGGGGGTTCTCCAGGGGAATGTAGTAAGCCGCCAAAAACACACCGGCCATGAGCAAAAAGATATTCCGTTCCTTCATTGTATAAGACCTCCTTGTTATTTAGTTAACTGGGTTGATATGCTTCACCTCCTATACTATACAATAGTAATATATTCTATTATTATAATATTATATCTAGTGAAAAAGCATAGCAAGTGTTATTATAAAAATATTAGGATAATTTTATATACTAGGAGGTGTAACAGCTTATGGGCTGTTGTGATCCGAAAGCCCCGAGATTGATTAGCATCCGAGTAGGAGATGGCCAGGTGGGTTTGCGGGGTCTTGACATCATCGTGGAGGCTGTGCGGGGGCTGGACCTACAGAAGGAGGAAGAGATTAAACAAGAATTGTTGAGTAGGGTAAAGCTGTTCAACTATATTCCAGACTCTGTCAACGGGAAATATGCTGAGGCTTTGTGGGAATATTATAATGGGCAAGGATAAATATTCGATGATTGTAGGGGGGGCTAAGGTATGATTTGTGGGTCAAAAACCTTGTTGTCAAAAGCTGCTCTTTGTCCTAAATGCGGTGGTCGGGGCAAGGGGATGCGCTCGGATACATTACGACACATGATTCAGAATCATCGCATTCCTAAAGTATTGGAAGGGTATCAGCTTTGTCTGAACCCGGATTGTTCGGTGGTGTACTTTGGGTCGGAAGTATTTACAAAGGAAGATCTGATGACAAGGGTTTGGTTTAAAGAGACAGACCCGGATGTACCAGTATGCTACTGCAAGGAAGTTACCACTGGGGATATCCTGGAGCACATTGTGCAAAGGGGTTGTTGTCAGAATCTGCAAGATATCCAGAATCATACTGGGGCCAATACCGGTAAGGAGTGTCTGACCAAAAATCCTGCTGGAACCTGATGCAAGCCTGCAGTGCAATCGGTGATTGCCAGGGCGATTGAAATGAAAACCCGGAAGAGAACAGAGTAAAGTTCTTTTCCGGGTTTGCTATTTATAAGGAGACTGTTATTTTACCGCACCACTGGCAGTAAAGTATTTCTTCTTAAAGCCCAAAGCAACATTCACCAGTGCAATCATCACAGGTACCTCAATCAGAGGGCCAATTACTGCTGCAAAGGCTGCACCGGACTCGATACCGAAGATCGCTACAGCCACCGCAATGGCTAGCTCAAAGTTATTGCTGGCAGCGGTAAAGGCCAGGGTGGTGCTTTGGCCGTAGTTGACGCAGTTTCGCTTGCTCATGAAGAAGGATAAGAAGAACATGATGCTAAAGTAAATCAAGAGCGGGATGGCAATGCGAACAACATCCATAGGCAGTTCCACAATATATTTGCCCTTCAGGGAGAACATAATCACGATGGTGAATAGTAGGGAAATAAGGGCCAACGGGCTGATGCGAGGTACAAATTCCTTTTCATACCACTCCTTACCCTTGCGGGGTACCAGTAAAGCTCTGGTTAGCATACCACCGGCAAAGGGAATGCCCAGGTAAATGAGGACACTCTTGGCTACCTCCGCCATCGAGACGTGCACTTCAATGGCTTCCATACCCAGCCAGCCTGGTACCAGGGTAATAAAGAAGTAAGCATAAATAGAGTAAAAGACCATTTGAA